>JAQULD010000019.1 GCA_028719045.1 Candidatus Omnitrophota bacterium
CCCGAACTTCCCCGACTACAATACGGTCCGGAGCCATACGCAGGGCGTTGCGTATAAGTTCCCTCAGGGTAACTTCTTTCTGTCCGTCCGCCCCGGAAGTCGTGGTTTCCAGCGAAATGGTATTTTTCTGCACAACCTTTAATTCCGCCGCGTCTTCAACGGTAATCACTCTTTCTTCCGGAGCGAAATAATTGGAAAGCGTCTGCAGGATGGTCGTTTTCCCGACGCCGGTGCCTCCGGAAAAAATCATATTAACTTTGCCCTTTATACACGCGATCAAAAGGTCAGCGGCTTTTTTATTCAGTGTCCCTAATTTTATCAGGTCATCCAGCGTATTTATGGCCTTGGAGAATTTCCTGAGTGTCGCGCATACGCCGAACCGCGAAACCGGGGGGATAATCACGTTTATCCTTGTTCCGTCCTCCAGGCACACATCGGCGTAAGGGACATCCTTGTCCACTCTTTTCCCTCTCGCGCTGTAAATTGCGCGGATAAACTTAAACACCTCTTCTTCGTTGGCAAAAGCCACATCGGTCCTGATCTTTCTACCGTTCTTTTCGGCGAAGATATTATACGGGCCGTTTATCATGATCTCGGATATTTCCGGATCTTCTATGAGTTTGCGTATCGGCCCTAAATTAACGTTGTCGTTCATATTTGGCGCCTTTAGCGTAAAGTTTAATATGGTGGGCCCATGAGGACTTGAACCTCAGACCTTTGCGATGTCAACGCAACGCTCTAACCAACTGAGCTATGAGCCCTGATTTTATTTAATGCCGGGGAAGGGAGTTGGACCCTTACAACCTTACGGTCGCGGGATTTTAAGTCCCGTGCGTCTGCCAGTTCCGCCACCCCGGCGTAAATTTTCTCAACAGTAAACGAGGAAAAATTTAAGGCGACGAGCGGATTCGAACCGCTGTATAGCTGTTTTGCAGACAGCTGCCTTGCCACTTGGCTACGTCGCCGAATGATCAAATGGTCTTTTTGACTTCTTTAATTATAGTGTCTATCTCTGCCAAACAGCCGACGCCGGTTCTTCCGCAGGCAAGCTCGCCTTTTACAGGCTCGACAAAACCAAAACCGTTATTTTTTAATCTACCGATATTCTGCTGGATGATCCTGTTCCTATACATGTTGTCGTTCATCGCCGGACACACCAGTATAGGGGCTTTTGTGGCGGCGGCCAGGCAGGTCAGCATGTCATCGCAGATGCCCGCGGCGAGTTTCCCGATAATATTAGCCGTGGCCGGCGCGATCAATACCAAACCGGCTTTCTCGGCCAGAGATATATGCTCTATATCCCAGGATTCCGGTTCGTCAAATAAGCCCCGGTATACTTTGTTTCCCGAAAGACTCTGAAACAAAGCCGGCTTTATAAATTCCTCCGCTTCGGCCGTCATCACCACAGTCACGGAAAACCCGTCTTTTTTAAGGCGGCGAAGGATTTCACAAGCTTTATATATTGCGATACTGGCTGTAACCCCTAAAATAATATTTTTGTTTTTTGCCATCCCCAGAAAATCTCCGCCTTGCGCCCCGAAAAGATTTTACGAGTGCAACTTCCTGTAGGTAACTTTTCCCGCGCAAATTTCCTCAAGCGCTACCGTAGAAGGCTTGATGAAAGGGCTTATATCCACCAATTTCGGCTGACCTTCCGCGATTTCAAGAGCCCTCTTTGAGGCTAAAACTACCAGCTTGTAAATCGAATTCCCGGTTTTTTCCAGCAATTTTTCCAGATCCACGTAATAATCCATCATAAATAACTCCTTCAGTTCTTTAATGCTTTTATAATAATGTTTTTTAATTCTTTTATCGCCTTGTCCAGATCTTTGTTTACCAGGCTATAATCATATATATTAGAACTGCGCAACTCCCGGCTGGCGAGCTTTACCCTTTTTTGAATCTCCTCTGTTTTTGTTTTACTGCACCGTTGCCTGATCCTTTCAGCAAGCATGTCCACCGAATAAGGCAGGACAAAAATGGTTACCGTGCAGTCGGGGTAAAGACGCTTTATCCTGAGCGCCCCTTTTATATCCAAACACAAAAGAACGCCCTTTGACCTTTCAAGCTGCTTCTCCACGAACTCTCTGGGCGTGCCGTAATAATACCCTAAATATCTCGTCCATTCAAGAATTTTTTTCTCTTTAAGCCGCTTTTTGAATTCCGGGCCGGTGACAAAAAAATAATCCTTTCCCTCTTTCTCTCCCGAGCGTTTACCGCGGGTAGTGACAGAAATGGACCTTACCAGCCTTTTCTTCAATTTTTTATCCAGAAGGACGTTTCTAAGAAGGGTGGTTTTCCCGGAGCCTGACGGGCCGGAGATAACGAATATCGCTCCTTTTTTCTTCCTTCCCTTTTCCGTTTTCACTCTATATTCTGAAGCTGTTCTCTCAATTTTTCGATTTCGCTTTTAATAGCAATGACCTTGGCGGAAATCAGGGTATCAAAGGATTTGGCGGCCGTAGTATTTGCCTCCCGCTGCATCTCCTGGGCTATAAAATCCAGTTCTTTGCCGATAGGGCCGGCGCCAAGAAGCCGGTTCTTGAAATTTTTAATGTGGAAAACGAGCCTTTCCAGCTCTTCCGTTATATCGGAATCTTTAAGAAAGCTCACTCTCTCTTCGTCTATTTTTATCTTTGATAGTTTTTCGCTTATCGCTTTGCGGAATCTTGCTTCCACGTCTTTTACGCCTTTTTCCAGTTTATCGGTGCGTGATTTCAAATAATGATACAGGGCTTCTCCTTCGGCCTTACGCGTCTTCACTAAATCTCCCACGGCAATGCTGACAAGAGTTTTAAGGCGCGGCCAGATTTGCTGAGCGTCAACCCTGTTTTCCGAAAGGGAAATAACTCCGGGAAGGTTTATCAGCGTGTCGAGTCCGACGCCGCCGCGGATATCGAAAGCCCGGCCGATATTCCTGAGTTCGGATAAGTATTCCTTTAAAAGGCCCCTGTTTATGGAAATGTGTTTGGTCTGGCTGCCGACAAATGCCAGCGAACAGGTAATCCGGCCTCTTTTTATTTTTTCTTCTATGGAGTTCTTTATTTTTCCTTCCAGGGACGAAAATCCTTCCGGCGCATGGATTACCGTTTCCATGGCTTTGTGATTTATGCTTTTTAGTTCCACGATTGCCGTGCCAAAAGGCGCGATTTTAGCTTCGCAACGACCGAAACCGGTCATGCTCTGAATCGATTTTTCTTTTTTCATTTTAAGCCCAGGTTAGATGTTTGTCTTCCTGCACCACAATCTCTTTTGTCGGGTACAAATCAACTATGATTTCTTCGGGATGAAACCAAAGTTTTATTTCTCTTTGCGCGTCCTCAATATTAGAAGATACATGTATGACATTTTCATATACGCCTGCGGTAGTGATTCTTCCGTAAGAACCGCGAATAGAAGTGGGGTCCGCTTCTTCCGGATTAGTCGCTCCGGCTAATTCCCTGCATTTGGCGATAGCGTCTTTTCCCCAATAAACCAGGGCCATGACTTTTTTCCGCTGGTGAAGTTCCCCCTGAATATACCTGATCACCTCGCCGAAAAACGGCTTGCCTTTCAGGTGTTCATAATGCTCCTCCGCGAGTTCTTTCGTGACCCTCACCATTTTCGCCGCGACAATTTCCAGCTTTGTTTCCGATAACCTCGTAAGAATGTTACCCGTCAGGGATTTTTTCAGCCCGTCGGGCTTAATTAAAATCAAAACTGCCTGGTTCATGTTTTTGCCTCTCCTCTTACCTTGTTTATGATCCTATCCAGATCCTGTTGTGAATAAAATTCAATGAGGATATGCCCTCTCTTTTTTTTCCTGACAATCCTGACTTTCGTAGCTAAAACATGCTGAAGCTCTTCTTCCAAAACCGCTGCGTAGGAATCATGTTCTTTCGGTTTTTCAGAACCTTTTGCCGCCCGGGGCCGATAGGACTTGACTAAATTCTCTAACTCGCGTACTGACAACGACTTAGATATGATTTCCTGTACCAGGCGCCTTTGCTTATTCGAATCCTCGATTTCAAGAAGCGCCCTGCCATGGGCATAAGAAATCCTGCCATTTTTAATCTCATCCTGTATTTCGATCGGCAATTTCAGAAGGCGTAAAATATTTGCCACCGTAACCCTCGCCTTACCCAGAACCTCGCTTAATTTTTCCTGGGTAAGCTGATATTTATCGAGCAGAAATTGGTAGGCCCTGGCTTCTTCAATGGGATTAAGATTCTGCCTTTGTATGTTTTCAATTAATGACAACTCCAGAGAATCCAGGTCTTCCACCTCTTTTACTATCGCGGGAATTTCTTTTAAATTTAAAGCCGACGCCGCGCGAAACCTTCTTTCACCGGCGATCAATTCATAATTTTCCCCCTGCCTTCTTACCAGGATCGGCTGGATAATTCCTTTTTCCTTGATCGATTGAGTAAGCTCTTCCAAACTCTGCTCATCAAAATCTTTTCTTGGCTGATAAGGGTTTGGCTTAATTTGCTGCAGAGACAAATAAACGATTTTCTCTCCTTGCGAACCTTCCTGTTCAGGAATCAAAGCACTCAATCCTTTGCCCAAAGCTTTTCGCTCCATCATTATTCTCCGTCTTTTCCTTCGGATGATTCAACTATGCTTTCTTTAATTTCAGCTTCAGAATTGTCCAATCTGGTTTCTATTGCCGCTATTCCCAATATTTCTCTGCTTAGCTCATCATATTTTTGAGCAGCAACAGAGTCTTTATCATATAAAGCGATTGGTTTACCAAAACTCGGGGCTTCTCCCAACTTGATACTCCGAGGAATTATTGTCTTATAGACTTTGTCTTTAAAAAAATTCTTTACTTCCTGGATGACTTCTCTGCTTAAATTCGTCCGAAAATCAGCCATCGTAAGAAACACGCCTTCGACATGTAAATTAGGATTGAGGTTATTTTTTACCAGATCAATAGTGCTCAATAACTGTGTCAAGCCTTCCAAAGCGTAATACTCACATTGTACCGGGACTAAAATCGAATCTGCCGCGCACAGTCCATTAATAGTTAATAAACCTAACGATGGCGGAGAATCGATTAGTATAAAATCAAAATTATCTCTTTCTTTCGCTAATGCCCGTTTTAATCTATATTCTCGCCCCAGGGAACCTACAAGCTCTATCTCTGCTCCGGTAAGATCCAAATTGGCGGGAGCTATAAATAAATTACTAATTATTGTCGGCTGTAAAACTTCTTTTACATCCAATTCCTCAAGAAGAACATGATACGTGCTCTTTTTTATACTATGCCTGTTTATTCCCACACCGCTGGTTGCATTCGCCTGAGGATCAAGATCGACCAGTAAAACTTTCTTTTGGTGGATAGCAAAATATGTGGCTAAATTCACAGACGAAGTTGTTTTGCCGGTACCACCTTTTTGATTACAAATTGCTATAATCTTACCCATATTACAATTTTTGCATTTCCTGCCTAAAAACCCTGAAAATCGCAGGTTGATGAGAATTGTTCCACGTGAAACATAGCTCTTTTCTACTATCCTTATTATCTAAAAGTAGCTCAAAATGTCAAGAATTTTCTTTGGTATTAATCAAGCTGGCCCTTACCTTGGCCAATTTGGCTCCTGCCATACCAAAAAGCCCTTTCTCTTCTTCGCAGAGAATTTCAATCTTTACCTGATTCCGCTTTAATTTCAGCTCTTTCAAGGCTTTTTTTACAGCTTCTTCGACTGTTTGCCCCTCTACTTCTATACTGACCGTCTTTTTATTCATTTTGCGAATTTTGTCCTTAATTGGTAAGCCAGCATTAGTGAACTATTAATAAACCAATATAAAACCAATCCCGAAGGCATATGGTAAAAAACAAATCCGAAAACAATCGGCAGGATTATCAACATTAATTTCTGCTGATCCGCGGTATTGGAATCAGTAGTAGGCGCGGCGGTAATTTTTTGTTGAACGAACATGCCTAAAGCCATTAATATAGGCAAAATATTGATTTCATTCCCTATCAATGGCAAAGAAACCGGCAATGTAATCAAACGGTCTGCTTCGGATAAATCTTTTATCCAAAGAAAATGCGCGCCCTTTAAAGCAATCGAACGGATCAGGGCCTGATAAAGAGCGAAAAATATGGGTATCTGTAAAATTAAAGGTAAACACCCGCTAAAAGGATTAACTTTATGCTTTCGGTACAATTCAATGGTTTCTTTATTAAGCCTTTGGGGATTATCTTTATAAAGCTTTCTTAGTTTTTCAATTTCAGGCTGTATTAATTGCATCTCCTTCATAGATCTCATTTGCTTCACAGATAAAGGATAAAGCAATAAATAAATGAATATGCTTAAAAGAATGATGGTAATTCCCCAACTATGCACTAAACGATGCAAAAATTCAATAAAATGCACCAAAACCTGCGATATAATGTCAAAAGTGCCATAGTACATCACGGCTGACCATTCCGGTTTAATCGAACTAATCGTGCTTAACTCCTGAGGCCCCAAATAAATATGGAATTTCTCGCTACGAATCTGCCCAGGTTGAATAGCCTTGTCTGGAAAAACTAATCCTATTTCGGATTCTTGCGCGCTGACTTTTTTAACAAAAGCTGAAAAACCTTGATTTTCTGGTTGAATGATCGCGCAAAAATACCTATCCCGCATGGCTAAAAATTGTAAATTATTAAAAATACTATCTTTATGAACATTGGGGTGCAATACTTTATCATTTTCCGCAACAGTGATATCTTCGAATTTTGTCTGCATCTGATTTGAAGCAAAATCTAAAACTCCAAGTAACAACGGTGTATTAAAATTTAGGGCTTCTTGAGATAAATTTTGGATTTCTATTTCTAACCTTAACTCATACTTAGAGTTAGAAAAAATAAATCGTTTAGTAATCCTTTTTTTATCATCAGATTGGACAAATTCAAAGGTATTATCAGATGTTGCGGTTTTCTTAAATTTAAGGCTATTATCGTTTAAAAAGAAGCCATATTTTAAAGGAAACCTATAATCCTGGTATTTTTCAAAAATTACATCCTTAATGGCGGCCTGGGAATCAACAAAAGTTATTTTTTTACTATCGAGGCCAATTGTACTTGCGGGTAATTCTTCGGTTTTCCGGGGAGTTTCGGCAGGAATAGCCTGTTTTGTTTTTTCTACCGGAGAAGTCTGCTGCGGTGGCGGTGGCGGTACGACAGGCGGTTTAGGCATTAAAGCCGACCAGATCAGTAACACGAACAGGGATAAAGCAATAGCGATAATTACACGTTTTTCCATAAAAACTCCTTAACGTCTAAATTAGGGGGTCATAGCCCGATTTTGGATAAAAAGGATGGCACCTGGATAATCTTAAGCTGCCTTTTAATATACCTTTTAAAAGGCCGTATTTGGTTATGGCCTGTTTGGTGTATTCCGAACAGCTGGGCCAATACCTGCAGGTGCATGGCAGCATAGTTCTTAAGTACCTCTGATATGCGGTTAGAAGACCTATGGACAGCTTTTTAAGCATTAGAAACTGAGCTTTTTTCTGCCTTTACGCCGGCGGCTGGATAAAACTTTTCTGCCGGACTTCGTCGACATTTTCTTCCGGAAGCCCTGGCTCCTTTTTCCTTTGATATTTGTGGGTGTTTTTAGATGTTTTTTCATTTTTTTGCTTTCTCCTTAGCCTGTTTTTAAAAGATTTTCCCCGCCGTAGTTTTTGAAGTACTAAATTATAACACAAATAAAACACTCGTCAACTCATATAGTTTCGCGCTTTCCCTAAAAATTTTTAAAGGGAAAGGCCTTTTTATCAGTGAAAAATTTTAACATACAAATAAGGGGGGGTCAAGTTAATTCCATCCCTTGGCCCGGATTTTCCCCCTGGAAAAGATTTTTCCGGCGGGTTTTATTCTTTTAGTTGACTGAAAAAGAAATTATTGTATAATAAATTCGGTTTATAGGTTGAAAAAATTTGATTTGGCGATGGAGTAAAAATTAAAGGGTATATTTGATGGCAGCCCGAAACCGCACCGGCTGTTAATTATAGACGAGAAACGCCCTGCCTTTTGTAAATATAAAATCATCTTACAAAATCGCCTTTCTGTTTTAACAGACTTATCCACGATGTGAATAAGTTGTTAATAGCCCGCAATACGATAGTTAAAAATTATGGCAGATATTCACGCACTCTGGAAAGAAACAGAGGACTACCTGAAAAATAAGCTCGGGGATACCGTTTTTTCCACCTGGATAAAACCCCTGAGGCTAAGACCCGACAAAGATAACGCGCAAAACTTTTTCCTGGAAGCGCCCGATGATTTTTTCAGGGACTGGGTCGAAAAATATTACAAGCAGGCGGTCCTCGAGGCAATGCAGCTGACGGCAAAACATCCCGTTACCCTGGTAATTGAAACGAATGCCGTGCTTAAAGACAGTTCTTATAAAACGATTCCCGAGAAAGTTAAAATCCAGGTCGCGGATCTTCCGGACACCGTTTTTCTTAATCCCCGTTACACTTTCGATAATTTCGTAATAGGCGCGTCTAACCGCCATGCGCATGCTTATTCCATGGCCGTTGCGGACGCCCCGGCTAAAGCTTATAATCCGTTGTTTATCTACGGAGGGGTGGGGCTGGGGAAAACCCATCTTTTACAGGCAATATGCAACCATATAAAAAGCAAAAACCCGAATGTTAAAATCTGTTATATCGCTTCCGAGAGGTTTACCAACGAATTGATCGACGCCATACAGCATCATTCCACCTCCGCGTTCAGGCAGAAATACAGGAATGTGGACATCCTGGTAATAGACGATATCCATTTTATCGCCGGGAAGGAATCCACCCAGGAAGAATTTTTCCACACCTTTAACACTTTATACGACGCCCATAAACAGATCATTATTTCTTCGGACCGGCCTCCGAAAGAAATCTCGAATTTGCAGGAAAGGCTGGTTTCAAGGTTCAGCTGGGGGCTTACCACCGATATACAGCCGCCGGACCTGGAAACCCGGGTTGCCATCTTAAAAAAGAAGATCGAAAGAGAACCTATAAATGTGCCGGACGAGGTCATATTCTTTATCGCCAACCTCATTAAGACCAATATCAGGGAACTGGAGGGGGCGCTTATCCGCGTGATCGCATATTCGCTTTTGGAAGAAAAACCCATTACCATGGCGCTGGTGAAGGAAGTCCTGAAAGATCTTCTGAAAGAATCCAAAAAAACCATTACCATCGATTTTATTCAGCGCTGCGTCATGGAAGAATTCAGCATTTCCATGCAGGATTTAAAAACCAAGAGGCGCAATAAAAATATAGTGCTGCCCAGGCAGGTGGCAATGTATTTAAGCAGGGAGTTAACGGACCTGTCTCTTCCGGAAATAGGCAGTTTTTTTGGCGGGAAGGACCATACCACCGTTTTGCACTCATATAATAAAATCAAACAGGAAATCGAAAAAAACGACGATTTGAAATATAAGGTTAATAGAATTATTAAAGTCATTCAACAGTAAATTAAGCTGTTATCCTATGCAAATTAACCGGTTTTACCAACCTAAAAATGTTATTTAAAGGAATAAAACTGCTTGAGTTAGCGACATTTGCACAAAATAGGCCACTGCTTATTTCTAAGACGACTACGGGTTTTAAGTATTATATTATTAAAAATAATAAGGCTTATTGTTAAAGCGGGGGTGATGATGAAATTCAAGATCGAAAAGGAAATTTTACTAAAAGGCATCGATGTAATACAAAATGTTATTTCCGCAAAGACTACGTTGCCAATACTTTCCAACATCTTAATAGAAAGCTATCAGGACAAGTTGCGGCTGACCGCTACCGATCTTAATATAGGGATAAGTTGTGTAATCCCTGTGAATATGCAGGAACCCGGGGCGATAACGGTTCCGGCAAGAAGGTTCGGCAATATAATAAGGGAGCTTCCGGAAAACCAGATCCAGATCAGTACTAAGAAAAATAACATGGTCATTATTGAAACAGATGCCTGTGAATTTAAAATACTCGGCATATCTTCCGAAGAATTTCCCAAATTGCCAGATTTTAAAGATAAAGAAGTGATAAAGCTTGAGCAGTCCGGTTTAAAACATATATTGAACCTGACTTCTTTTGCGGTTTCGTTTGATGAAACAAGGTATATTTTAAACGGCATACTTTTTAAAATAACGAAGAATAATCTTGTGTTGGTCGGTACGGACGGCAAGCGGTTGGCTATTGTTGACAACAAACTCAAACAGAGTATAAATAAAGAATTCCACATCATTGTCCCTATAAAAACAATTCAGGAGCTGGTGCGTAATCTTAAAGACGAGGGCGATGTATCGCTTATAATAGGGGCGAATCAAATATTATTTGATTTTGGTGATGTAATGATCATATCGCGCCTGATCGAAGGGGAATTCCCGGATTATCAGCAGGTGATCCCTCCGGTATCGGAGAATAAAATAAAAATCGGCAGGGAACAATTCATGTTAGCTATAAGAAGGGCGGCCTTACTCTCTACCCCGGATTACCAGGCGGTAAAGTTTGAGGTTTTCAGGGACAAACTGGTCATTTCCAAATCCACGCCTGATATCGGGGAATCCCGCGAAGAGGTAAAGATCGAATACCAGGGCAAAGAAATGATCATCGGGTTTAACCCGAATTATCTGACCGACGTATTAAAAAATCTTTCCGAAGGACAGGTGCATTTTGAACTTACCGGCAGCGAAAAACCCGGGGTGATACGGGCTGACGGCTATGTTTATATCGTTTTGCCGATGCGCCTTGGATAAAATGGAACGGATAAAAGATACGATAAAATCCCTGATGCAGGATCTGGCGTCAAAACAGGATGCTAATTTAAAAGATAACCCCGAGGTCCTGTTAAAAAAGTATTTATCCAGGAAAGAACAAAAGCACGTCAAGGTGCAGTATTTCCGGAAAGGGACGCTCGGGATAGCCGTAGATTCGAGCACCTGGCTTTATTATCTGAACCTGCAGAAAGACAGGCTTCTGGCGGATTTTAATAAGGAATCCTCTTTGATAAAGGATATCCGTTTCAAGTTGGCATAAATAACAAAAAGGGTCGAAATGAAAAAGAAAATTTTAAAACAGGACGAGGATTTGCAAAAGCAACAAACTCCGGAGCCGGTAAAAGATTCCGGGAATACCGAAAAATCACAGGCCGCGGCTAAAGCCAAGGCTGAACAGGGCAAGGCATACGATGCCGCGACTATCCAGGTTTTGGAAGGCCTGGAAGCTGTAAGGCGCAGGCCGGCAATGTACATCGGCGATACTTATAGCCGCGGGCTGCACCATCTGGTTTATGAAGTCGTGGATAATTCGGTGGATGAGGCGCTCGCCGGATTTTGCGATAAAATAGAAGTTGTAGTCCACCACGATAACAGTGTCAGCGTAAGCGACAACGGCCGCGGTATACCCGTAGATATCCATAAGACTGAAAAAAAACCCGCTGTTGAGGTCGCTTTAACCACGCTGCACGCGGGCAGCAAGTTCGACCACCAGGCATATAAAGTTTCCGGAGGTTTGCACGGCGTAGGCGTAAGCGTGGTCAATGCCCTTTCGGATTGGCTCGAGGTAGAGGTAAAACGGGATGAAAAAATATACCACCAGAGATACGAAAGGGGCAAAACCGTTTCCAAGCTTACCGTTATCGGAAAAACCAAAACTACCGGGACCAAAGTCACTTTTAAGGCGGACAAGGAAATATTCAAGTCCATAGAATATTCCTACGATATTTTATCCAACCGTTTAAGAGAGCTCGCTTTTTTAAACAAAGGGCTGCAGATCAGCCTTAAAGATGAAAGGTCGGATAAGGAATCGGAGTTCAAATTTTCCGGCGGGATCGTTTCTTTCGTAGAGTATCTGAACAAGAACAAGCAGCCGCTGCATAATAAAGTCGTCTATTTTGAAAAAGAAAAAGAAGGTATCGCCCTTGAGGCCGCGCTGCAGTATAACGACGGCTATTCCGAAAATATTTTTTCTTTCGCCAACAACATAAATACCGTTGAGGGCGGCACGCACTTATCGGGTTTTAAGTCGGCGCTGACCAGGGCCATTAACCAATACGCCAAAGGCAAGAATCTTCTAAAGGACGATATCTCGATATCCGGGGAAGACGCGCGTGAAGGTTTGACCGCGGTTGTCTCGGTAAAGATACCTAACCCCCAGTTCGAAGGCCAGACCAAAACAAAATTAGGCAACTCGGAAGTGGAAGGGTTGGCGGCCTCCACGGTGTTTGACGCCTTGAGCAGTTACTTTGAAGAAAACCCAAGCGTAGCTAATAAAATCGTGGACAAGGTGTTTTTGGCTTCCAGGGCAAGGGAGGCGGCCAGGAAAGCCAGGGAATTGACCCGCCGAAAAGGCGCGCTTGAATCCGGGGGCCTGCCTGGAAAATTGGCTGATTGCTCGGAGCGGGACGCCAGTTTATGCGAGGTATATATAGTCGAAGGCGACAGCGCAGGAGGCTCGGCGAAACAGGGCAGGGACAGGAGGTTTCAGGCTATACTTCCGATCAAGGGTAAAATTCTGAACGTGGAAAAAGCCAGGCTTGATAAAATTTTATCGAACGATGAAATCCGCACTATCATTACCGCGCTTGGCACCGGAGTCGGGGAAGAATTTGATATCGCCAAGCTGCGTTACCATAAAGTGGTGCTGATGGCCGATGCCGATATCGATGGTTCGCATATCCGCACGCTTTTGCTTACGCTTTTATACCGCCAAATGCCCAAGATCATTGAAGGCGGTTTTGTTTACATCGCTCAGCCGCCCCTTTACAAAATTAAAAGAGGGACCCGTGAAGAATATATTCAGACTGAACAGCAAATGAATGATATGCTTCTGGAATTAGGCAGAGAAGGCCATAGCTTTATCCGTTTAAAAGATAAAGAAACTTTTACCGATCATCAATTTAAAGAATTACTTACTTTTCTCGTGGAATTAGATAAAATTGGGATAAGTTTAGACAAAAAGGGAGTAAATTTATCAAAATATCTCCTTTTGCGGCACTCAAAAACCAAAAAACTACCCATTTATAGGGTAAGAGTGGAGGGAAAGACCCAATTTGTCTATTCTGACGCGGAATTGGCGAGCTTGACCGATAAAGAAGAAAAAGAGAATGAGCTGGACCTTTTGGAATTATTTGAAGCCGCGGACATCGAGCAAATCATCACGAAAATCGAAAAACTGGGTTTAGACATCGCTACTTATCAACAGGAAATTTTACCTTCCCAGGATAATAACCCCTCCGAGCCAAGCAAGAAGGGTAAAGCGCTTTACCGCATCGTGAATGAAAAAGAACAAAAAGATTTTCTTGCCTTAACGGAAGTTTTGACTTATATTAGAGAATCTGCCTCAAAAGGAATGCATATCCAGAGATACAAAGGTTTGGGGGAAATGAACCCGCACCAGCTCTGGGAAACGACTATGGATCCGGAAAGGCGCACAATGTTAAAAGTCACCCTTGAAGATGCTGTTGAAACCGATAAGATGTTCACGGTTTTAATGGGCGACCAGGTGGAGCCGCGCAGGCAGTTTATCGAAGAATACGCGCACCAAGTGAAGAATCTGGACGTATAATTCGGAGTAATCATAATGTACACTAGAAACGAAAAAATAATACCGGTATATATCGAAGAAGAAGTAAAAGATTCGTATTTGAATTACGCGATGAGCGTAATAATCGGACGCGCCCTTCCGGACGTGCGGGACGGCCTCAAGCCCGTGCACAGGCGCATCCTTTATGCCATGCAGGAATTGGGCTTGGAGCATTCAAAGCCGTACAAGAAATGCGCGCGTATCGTCGGAGAAGTCTTAGGCAAATACCATCCGCACGGCGATGTCGCCGTATATGACACGCTGGTAAGGCTCGCGCAGGATTTTTCCTTAAGGTATCCTTTGGTGGACGGGCAGGGTAACTTCGGCTCCATAGACGGAGACGCGGCGGCGGCCATGCGTTACACCGAGGCAAGGCTGGCTTCTATCGCCGATACCATGCTTTCGGATATTGACAAAGAGACGGTAAATTTCGGGCCTAATTTCGACGCTTCCTTAAAAGAGCCTTTACTGCTGCCGGCAGCGCTGCCTAATCTTTTGGTCAACGGCTCAAGCGGTATCGCGGTAGGTATGGCGACAAATATTCCTCCGCATAATTTGAATGAGATAGCCGACGCCATCATTTATCTTTTAGAACATCCGGACGCTGAAATAAAGGACCTTATGCGTTATATAAAGGGTCCGGATTTTCCTACCGGAGGGGTAATCTGCGGAAAGGGCGGCATAAAAGAGGCGTACGGCACCGGCAGAGGTAAAATCACTGTCAGGGCAAAAGCGACCGTGGAACATCAGAAAAACGGCAAAGACCTGATCGTGGTCACAGAGATACCTTACCAGGTCCAGAAGACCGGAATTATCGAATCCATTGCGGACCTGGTGGAAGATAAAAAGATCGAGGGGATTTCGGATATACGCGATGAGTCGGATAAAGACGGGTTGCGCATGGTCTGTGAATTGAAACGCGACGCCGAACCCCAGATCGTATTGAACCAGCTTTTTAAACATACCCAGCTCGAAACTACCTTCGGGATCATTATGCTGGCGCTTGTGGAAAACAGGCCGAAGGTCTTAAATCTTCGCCAGATACTGGAATGTTTTGTTGCCCACCGCAAAGAGATCATCCGCAGGCGCACGCAGTTTGAGCTTGATAAAGCGCTTAAAAGAGCGCACATCCTGGAAGGCTTAAAAATAGCCTTGAAGTTCATCGACAGGATCATCAAAGTGATCAAGACTTCAAAATCCGTTCAGGTCGCGAAAGAAAACCTGATGAAGGAATTCGGCCTTTCCGAAATACAGTCCCAGGCGATCCTGGAAATGCAGCTGCAGCGCCTGACCGCTCTCGAGCGCGATAAGATCGACGCGGAGTACATGGAACTGCTTAAGAAAATAGAGTTTTGCAGGGCGATCCTCGCTTCAGAAAAAAAGATCGAGGCGATAATCAAGGAAGAGCTGGAAGCATTGAAACAAAAATACGGCGACGAGCGCCGCACGGACATAGTGGGAGAGGTGGAAGAGATCGAGATCGAAGACCTTATCGCCGAAGAAGACGTGGTCATAACCGTGAGCCACTCCGGATACATAAAAAGGCTGCCTGTCAGCGCTTACCGTAAACAGAAACGGGGGGGCAAAGGCTCTACCGGAGCGGATGTGAAAGAAGAGGATTTTGTCGAGCATTTATTTGTGGCCTCGACCAAAGACCAGCTTTTGATCTTTACCGATAAGGGGAAAGTCTACGGCCTTAAGGTTTATGAGATCCCCGAGTCAAGCCGTGCTTCCCGCGGGAAAGCGATCATCAATCTTTTGTCCGTTGCTTCCGACGAAAAAATAAGCTCGACAATACCGGTAAAAGAATTCAGCGCGGATAAATTTTTAGTCATGGCGACAAAAATGGGTTCCATCAAAAAGACCCAATTAAATGAATATGAAAATCTGCGCAAAAATGGTATAATAGCCATCACTTTGGAAGAAAAAGACGAATTAATAGGCGTAGAGCTTTCGGACGGCAAACAGGACCTGCTGCTCGCTACCCGGCAAGGCAAGGCGATACGTTTTCCCGAATCGCAGGTCCGGCCTATGGGCAGGTCTGCGCGCGGAGTGCGCGGTATCGGTTTGGCCAAAAATGACGAAGTCATTTCCATGCAGATGGGCCAAAAAGACGACACGGTTTTAACGGTAACAGACCTTGGCTTTGCCAAGCGCACGCCCATTTCGCAGTACAGGATCCAGCGCCGGGGCGGCAAAGGGATTATCAATATAAAAGTGGCAAAGAAGAACGGCGAAGCGGTGAGGTTGAAAACCGTTTCAGACCGCGATGAGTTAATGATGATCACCCAGAACGGCATGTTTTTAAGATGCGCGGTGAAGGATATCCGCCCGACCGGCCGTTCCAGCCAGGGCGTGCGGCTGATCAAGCTGGAAGATAAAGATCATGTTTCTTCCGTAGCCCTAGTAGTTCCGGAAGAAGAATAAATTTTGTCCCCATCGTCTAGCCTGGTTAGGACAAGAGCTTTTCAAGCTCTCGACACCGGTTCAAATCCGGTTGGGGACGTAAATTTTTCGCTATTTCTGTAGGAAATTTATGTGCGGAATAGTAGGTTATATCGGAAACAGGCAGGCACAGCAGATCCTTTTAAACGGCCTAAAGCGCCTGGAATACCGCGGCTACGATTCGAGCGGCATGGCTCTTATTTTGAACGGTAAAAAAGCCATTTCTGTCCGCAAATCACCCGGTAAAATCAGCGCACTGGAGGGGCTCCTTAAGAAAAAGCCCCTTTCCGGGACCGTAGGCATCGCGCATACCAGATGGGCCACTCACGGCGCGCCCAACCAGATCAATTCCCATCCCCACAATGACTGTCAGAATGAGATCGCGGTAGTGCACAATGGTATTATCGAAAATTATACCAAGCTTAAAGCCGATCTTATCAAAGAAGGCCACAAATTTAAAAGCCAAACAGATACGGAAGTAATCGTTCACCTGATAGAGAAATACTTAAAAGGCGATAAGTTAGAAGAAGCTGTGAGAAAAGCTATCGCAAAATTGGAAGGTTCGTTTGCGATAGCGGTGATTTCCAGCAAAGAACCGGATAAGCTTATCGGCGCGCGTTTAGGAAGCCCGCTGATCGTAGGCATCGGCAAGAACGAGAATTTTCTTGCTTCCGACGCCCCGGCGATCTTGGATTCAACCAAGGAAATAATTTTTTTGGAAGAAAAAGAACTGGCGGTTTTATCCGGAGGAAAATGCAAGATCTTCGATTACAACGGAAAAGAGATAAATAAGACCCCTACCCGCATTAACTGGGACATAGAACAGGCGGAAAAGCAGGGATATAAACATTTTATGCTTAAGGAGCTTAATGAACAACCCGGCATAATCGATAGCCTTATAAACGCGAGGATCCGGAAAGAAAATAATGAAATCGCCTTCGAAGAACAGAGGATCCCGCAGGAGAAGCTTAAAAAAATACGCGCTATAGCCATAGTTGCCTGCGGCACGGCATACCACGCCGGCTTAGTGGGAAAATATATCCTGGAATCGGTCTGCGGGATACCCGTGGCGGTTGACGTTTCCAGTGAATTCAGGTACCGCAACTTGCTTATAGACGAACATACCCTTGTAATCGCTATCAGCCAGTCCGGGGAAACAGCCGATACTCTCGCGGGTGTCAGGCAGGCAAAAAAAATGGGCGCGTCGGTCCTTGCTATCTGCAATGTGCTTGGTTCCACGCTTTCCCGGGAATCCGACGGGATAATCTATACGCACGCCGGGCCGGAGATCGGAGTGGCTTCTACAAAGGCTTATACGGCGCAGCTTGCCGCGCTCTATTTATTCGCTTTTTACCTGGCCGAAATACGCGGTATCCTGCCCCAGGAAACCATAAACAAGTATATCGTGGAATTGAAAAAAATACCCGCGCAGCAGGAAGAAATTTTAAAGAACCAGGTCCAGATCGGAGCTCTTGCGCGCAGGCATTCCCATTTCGGTTCTTTTCTTTACCTGGGGAGGAATATTAATTTTCCTTCCGCCCTTGAAGGCGCGTTAAAGTTAAAAGAAATCTCATATATTCCTGCCGAAGGATACGCCGCGGGGGAAATGAAACACGGACCCATCGCCTTAATCGACGAGTACCGCGCGGTAGTTTGTATCGCCCCCGAATCGCATGTGTACGAAAAAATGATTTCCAACCTTCAGGAGATACGGGCGCGCCTGGGTAAGATCATCGCCATAGCCACTTCCGGGGACGCAAAAATAAAAGAACAGACCAAAGAAGTCATTTATATACCGAAATGCGAGGAGCTGTTCTCCCCGCTTTTAGTAGC
>JAQULD010000020.1 GCA_028719045.1 Candidatus Omnitrophota bacterium
GCAATACAGGATATCCGAGGAATCGGTAAGTGCTTAAGTCCCGGTTAGTCACCTCGCGGAGCTGCTCCTTATACGTCGGGCACCGCTCAAGCCATCCTAAGGGAGTGATTACCGAAAAGATCATGAACAGTTCCAGATGCTCTTTTATTTGGGATTGGATAAAGATTGTGGATTTTTCCGGGGAGATCCCGCAGGCAAGCCAATCGATGACATTATCGATCAGGTTTTCCCTGAGGGCTTTTGGATTCTCGTATTCCGACATAAACGCATGCCAGTCAGCCACCATAAAAAAACAGTCGTATTCGTCCTGGAACTTCACCCAGTTGTCCAAAGCGCCGACCAGATGCCCCAGGTGTAATTTACCCGTGGGCCTCATGCCGCTCAGTATTCGTTTCCTCATAACTTCCTGGCTATCTTCTCTATCTGATAGGCCTCTACGATATCGCCTTCCATTACGGCGTCAAAACCTTTTAAAGCTAGACCGCATTCAAAGCCTTCCGCGACTTCCCTGACGTCGTCTTTAAACCGTTTTAAGGACGCCAGTTCCCCTTCGTAAACAACCTGGCCGTTCCTGACCAGATCGACCACGGTCCCGCGCATGATCTTTCCTTTGGTGACAAAACTTCCCGCGATAGTCCCGGACCTGGAGAGCTTAAAGACTTTCCTGATCTCCGCTTTACCCACAAAGATTTTCTTTAATTTCGGCTCAAGCATGCCTTCAAGTGCCGCCCTGATATCATTAGCCAATTCATAAATAATGTTGTATGTCCTTACTTCCTGGCCTTCTTTGGCGATCATTTCTTTTGCAGTATCATCCACGACCACGTTAAATCCCAATATAAGAGCGTTGGAAGCGACGGCTAAAATCACATCGGAAATATTGATATTACCGATGCCTTCATGGATAATATTCATGCTGATCTCGGTGGAAGGGATTTTCCCCAGCACATCTTTTATCGCTTCAAGCGACCCCTGGGCATCGGCCTTTATGATCAACTTTAATTCTTTTAATTTCCCCTCTTTGATCTGGGAATATAGATCCTCAAGCCCCATCCTTTTGATGGGCTTCATCTGCTCTTCTTTTTCCTTTTCCTGCCTTTTTAAAGCGAATTCTTTAGCCTGCTTTTCATCTTTGATCGCGAAGAACTGTTCCCCCGCCTGAGGCAGCCCGGAAATACCCATAACCTCTATGGGGACAGAAGGCCCGGCTTCAGTTATCGAATGGCCCAGGTCGTTGAACATAGCCCGGATCTTTCCGTAGAGATGGCCTAAGATTATATTGTCATTCAAATGCAAAGTACCGTTCTGGACAAGCAGTGTGGCTATAGGCCCCTTGTTTTTATGAGACTTGGCTTCTATTACCACGCCCTTTGCCAGCCTGTCGGGATTTGCTTTTAATTCCAGCATCTGGGCCTCTAAAAGTATCATTTCGAGCAATTCATCGATGCCGGTACCCGCCTTTGCCGACACGGGAACAGTAATGGTTTTGCCTCCCCAATCTTCCGGATTAAGGTTAGCCGCGGCGAGCTGCTTTTTGACCCTGTCAATGTCCGCTTGCGGCTTATCCACCTTGTTGATCGCGACCATAATGCTTACGCCTGCGGCGCGGGCGTGGTCAATCGCTTCCTGAGTCTGAGGCATGATCCCTTCGTCAGCCGCGACAACCAGGACCACGATATCGGTGATACTGGCGCCTCTGGCGCGCATCGCGGTAAAGGCCTCGTGGCCCGGGGTATCCAAAAAGGTTATCTTTCCGTGCGGCAGGCTTATCCTGTAAGCCCCGATATGCTGGGTTATCCCTCCATGCTCGGATTCAGTAACCTTGCTTTTTCTGATCGCGTCCAACAGCGATGTTTTACCGTGGTCTACGTGGCCCATAAGGGTCACGACCGCGGCCCGCTGTTTTAAAGATTCCGGGGCGTCCTCTTCGCTGTGCGAACCTAAAACCACTTCTTCTTCCGTGGGCGCCGGTTTTATTTTAAAACCGTATTTATTGCAAATCTTAGTTACAACCGTTTCGTCAAGGCCCTGGTTTATCCCGGCCATAACCCCTATTCCCATAAGGGTTTTAATGATCACGGAAGGCTTTTCCTGAAGCCTTACGGAAAGGTCTTTTACGGAGATGGGAAGCTTCAATTCCAGTTCTTTCAATTCCGGGACCGGAGGAAGTTTTGGTTCAGGCGCTTTCTCCTCGGGCTTTTTTTCCACCGGGAGTTCCTTCTTTATTTCTTTCTCTTCTTTTTTGTGGATAATTTTCTGGGCGGCCTCTTTAATGTCCGGAGCGCTTACCTTAGGCGCGGCCTGAACAGGCGCGGCCTTTGGAGGAACAGCCTTGGCTTCCAATTTTACTTCGGGCGCCGCTGTCTCGCGGACAACTTCTGCGGGAGCAACAGCCGCCGGCGTTATTTTTTTCTTTTCCGTAAGCTTAGCCTTATGAACAGGTATTTTCCTGGCCGCGGCGGTTGCCTTGTCAGCGATCCTGGGCTTTGGCTTTTCCGATACCGGCTTAGCCTGGGTTTTGGCCTTTACGGCCTTGACTTTACTTACGGTTTTAATTTTTGTTTTCTCTTTTGCGACAGCCTTAGGTTTTGTTTTCTTTAATTCGGTCATAATCTCTTTCTTCTATTGAATAATCTAAAGCCTATTTGCCTAAAAGCTTTTTGGCTTCTTCAATTATTTTTTCAGCTTTCTTTTCTCCGATGCCTTTTACTTCTGTCAAAGCGCTGACATCGGCGCCTGCGATATCCTCAAGGGAATTAAAACCTCCCTTTTTAAGGCTTTCCAGGGTTTTCTCTCCTACGCCCGGCAACTCTTCCAGGGCCGCTTTTTTTACTTTTGCTGTTTCTGTTTCTTCTTCCGCCTCTTTTACTTCTTCAGCTTTTTTCTCTTTCGGCTCGGCAGCGGCTTTCTCTTTATCTTTAGTGCGGATATCCAGTTCCCATCCGATAAGTTTAGAAGCCAGCTGGACATTCTGGCCGTGCTTTCCGATAGCCAGAGAAAGCTGGTCGTCAGCCACTATGACTTCCGCCCTCTTGTTTTCTTTGTCTAATTTTATTTCCGATACTTCCGCGGGGAGAAGCGCGGCTTTTATGTATTCCCTTATATCTTCATTGTAACGGACGATATCGATCTTTTCACCCTGCAGCTCATTGACGATATTCTTTACGCGGCTGCCGCGCATGCCGACGCAGGCGCCTACGGAATCCACCTTCTCGTTCTTTGACCAGACCGCGATCTTAGTGCGCTCTCCGGCCTGGCGGGAAATAGATTTAATCTCCACTATGCCTTCATAGATCTCCGGCACTTCCAATTCGAACAGCTTTTTCACCAGGTTATGGTGCCTGCGCGAAAGGATTATCTGAGCGCCCTTATTGTCTTTTTTTACTTCCACGATATAAGCGCGGATGCGCTGGCCCTGTTTAAATTCCTCTTTAGGGGATTGTTCGCGTTTAAGAAGTATGCCTTCAGCCTTTCCCAAAAGGTCCACTACGATATTGCCTTTTTCAAACCGGTAAACCGTGCCGCTTACAAGCTCGCCTTCTTTACTCTGGAATTCGGTGAAAACCACGTCTTTTTCAGCCTCGCGTATTTTTTGTATGATCACCTGGCGCGCGGCTGAAGCGGCAATGCGGCCGAAATCTATGGTAGTGATCTCTTCCTCGTTCTTGAAAGCGCGGATCTTGCCGCTGAAAGGGTCAAGCTCAACCTTTAATTCTTCGTTTGGCTTAACGTCTATGACGCGGCGCACGGCGCTTAAAAGAGCGCTTTCCACCGCCTTGATCAGCACGTCTTTCTTTATGCCCTTTTCTCTTTCCAACTGCTCTATTATCGCTAATAATTCTTGACTCATTTTTGCATCACTCCAGTTCTTAAATTATACCATATTATTTGATTATTTGTTTGGCCTTTGTTATTTTAAAAAAAGGTATCTCTACGCCGCCGGTTTCGGTCTCGACTTCCACTGACTCGTCTTTGACTTCTTTTATGCGTCCGGCTATCTCGATCTTTTCCGCGATCGGTTCGCTTAAGAAAAACCTTACTTCCCTGCCAAGGCAGCGCAGGAAATCTTTTTTTAACCGCAACGGCCTGTCAAGGCCGGGAGATGAAACCTCCAGGGTGTACCTGTCCTGGATAATATCCTTTTCGTCAAGGATATCGCTTATCCGGATATTAAGTTTAGCACATTCCTCTATGGTTATGCCACCTTGAGGCCTATCCGCCAGTATCCTTAACATGAGCCCCATGCTCTCATACCTAAAAATAAGCTCAACCAGGTCAAGCCCCTGCTCTTTAAGGTAATCGCCGATAATCTGCTCCAATTCGGCTGCAAGCGCGTCGTTTCTCATTTAATTCCCTTTCAATTGCTTTAACAGCATTTCCTTCGTGCCGATTATTTTTTTGTTATCCCTGCGCAGTTTTAATTCCACGGTACCGCTCTTCAGGAATTCCCTGCCGATAACTATTTGAGCGGGGATGCCTATCAGGTCGGCATCCTTGAATTTCACCCCGGCGCGCTCATCCCGGTCATCCATAATCACCTCGGCGCCGCAATCCGTTAATTCATTGTAAATCGCTCCTGCCGCCTCCATGATCCTGGTATCGGTCACATCCAAAGGAAGAATTATAACTTTGTAAGGGGCTACCTCATCCGGCCAGATTATGCCGTTTTCGTCATGATTCTGTTCGATGACCGTAGGCAGGAGCCTGGAAACGCCGATGCCGTAACAGCCCATCACTACGGGCGAAATTTTTCCCGCCGCGTCCAGAAAATTCGCTTCCAGCACGGAGCTGTATTTTGTGCCGAGTTTGAATATATGCCCTATTTCAATGGTATTCACCTTTTCGGCCTTAGCCTTGCACTTAGGGCACTCAAGCAGGGCCTCTTCCTTGTAATTCCTGGCAAAGCGGCATTCAGGGCATAATAAAACCGAATCCTCTCCGCTCTCCGCGGGCACCATGAACTCATGGGAAACATTCCCTCCCATGATGCCTGAATCAGCTTCGGTAGCCACGATATTTAAACCGCACCTTTTGAATATCCTGTTATAAGCCTCGTACATGTTGTTGTAGTTCCGGGCAAGCCCCTCCTCGTCCTTGTCGAAGCTGTAAGCGTCCTTCATGATGAATTCGCATCCCCTGATCAGGCCGAAGCGCGGCCTGATCTCGTCGCGGAACTTCGTTTGTATCTGATAAAGCACTAAAGGGAGCTGTTTATAAGAAGAGAGCTGGTTTTTTACCAGGTCTGTTATAACTTCTTCATGCGTGGGGCCCAGGCAAAGTTTACGGCCGCGGCGGTCAGTGAACCTGAACATTACATCGCCTATTACTTTGTCCCTTCCCGACCTTAACCACAGTTCCTGCGGCTGCAGCGCCGGAAGAAGGAGCTCCGCCGCCCCGGTTGAATTCATTTCTTCGCGTATTATCCGCTCCACGTTATTCAGCGCTTTTAACCCCAGGGGCAGGAACGAATACACTCCGGAAACAAGCATGCGCATGAGCCCTGCGCGCAGCATGAGCTTATGGCTTGTAGATTCCGCTTCCTGAGGCGCTTCCTTTAAAGTGGGGATGAACCCCTTTGACCACAACATTTTAATTTTCCTTAAATATTTCTTCGGGTAAATTTATCCCTAATTTCCTGAATTTATGATACGCCACAGGCACAATTCCCGTAGCGCAAAACTTTCCGATCACATTCCCCTTTACCGGATCCAGCCCTTCAATTTCATACCGGAAGATGTCTTCGACATTGGCCTGGTTGTTTTTTAGCCCGTTTACCTGGGCAATCTGGGTTATCTTCCTTGAACCGTCGGAAAGCTGCTCCTGCTGTACAATTAAATTCACCGCGGCGGCGATCTGCCTGTGAATAGCGTCAAGGGTCATGGGTATACCGGAGCTTAAAATAAGGGTTTCCATCCTGTAGATGACATCCTGCGGGGAATCGGCGTGTATTACAGCCAGAGACCCGCTATGCCCGGAACACATTGCCTGAAGCATATCCATCGCTTCATCGCTCCTTATTTCCCCAAGGATTATCCTGTCCGGGCGCATGCGCAGGGAGTTCTTAAACAGGTCCTTTATGGTGACTTCTCCCCTTCCTTCGATATTTGCCTGCCTGGTCTCCAGTCGGACTAAATGTTCCTGGGTCAGGCGGAGTTCAGCCGTATCCTCAATGGTAATTATGCGCTCGTTATTAGGTATATAATAAGATAATACATTCAAACTCGTAGTCTTACCCGCACCTGTCGCTCCGGAAAACAAAATGTTCAATCTCGCCTTAAGCGCCGCCAGCAGAAAATCAGACATGCGCTGGTCAAGAGTGCCCATTTTAACCAGATCGTCCATTTGTTTTATTTCTCTTAAGAATTTTCTTATGGTCACGACCGGACCGTCCAGCGCCAAAGGCGGCAGGATGATATTCACGCGCGAGCCGTCTTTCAAAGAAACATCGGTGTAGGGAAAAGACTCATCGACGTGGCGGCGGGTAGGGGCGAGTATCTTGTGTATAAGATACATAAGCTGGTGCTCGCTGTCAAAGATAACATTGCTTAATTCGGTCTTGCCGTCTTTTTCCACGTAGATCTTTTTCGGGCCATTGATCATGATCTCTGTGACATGGGAGTCCTGAAGCAGGCTTTCTATAGGGCCATGCCCGGTGAATTCGTCCACCAGTTCAGTCATGATCTTCTTCCTGTCTTCCGGGGAAAGAACAGCGTGCTCGCGGTTTATCAATTCATCAAGCACGTAATTAATAATCCTCTCCAATTCCCTGGTATCGACCTCTTCCTTGGAAAATAGGTTGACGTATTCTGAAACAAGCCGGTTCCTGATCCTGTCTTTAAATTTTTTAATCATCCTTTTTCCCCATTTCCCTTAGTAATACGTCCGCGCAATCGGAAAAACTTATTTTTCTGACCGATTTTCCGTTTTTGAACAAAAGCCATTCTTTTTTTCCAAAAGCGACGCCTAAATCCGCTTCTTTTGCCTCTCCGGGGCCGTTTACCACGCAGCCCATAACCGCTACCTTAAAAGGTTTATCCTGCGGCCCCATGCCCGCAGCCTGCAGTTTTTGCTCTAAAGCGTTTACTATCTTGATAAGGTTGACTTCGCAGCGGCCGCAGGTAGGACAACTTACGATTTGCGGCCCGAACCTGCGCAGGCCCATAGACTCAAGTATGCATTTAGCAGCTTTAACTTCTTCTTCCGGACTGTCTGTAAGGGATATTCTTATTGTATCACCAATTCCATCTAATAGCAAAGCCCCTATTGCGATGCTTGATTTTATCAATCCCTGCCGCGGAAGGCCGGTGGCTGTAAGGCCCAGGTGCAAAGGATAATCGCAAAGAGAAGCGATCTTGCGGTACGCTTCTATAGTATCCAGCATTTCAGAGGCTTTCAGGGAGATCACGAGATCGGAAAACCCGTATTTCTCAATGGTCCTCACGTAAGAAAGCGCGCTTTTGACCATAATATCGGCAACTGACCCCGGACCAGACCTGTTTTCTTTCGGCAGTGACCCGGAATTAAGGCCGACCCTGATGGGGATCCCCGCAAGCTTAGCCGCCTTTACCACTTCCCTGACCTGTTCTTTTTTGTAAATATTGCCGGGATTAAGCCGGATCTTATCCACGCCTGAGTCTATGGCTTCGATAGCCAGGCGCCAGTCAAAATGGATATCGGCCACCAGCGGTATGGATATCGCTTTCTTTATCGCTTTTATCGCCTTGGCGTCTTTAGTATCTTTAACAGCCACCCTGACGATCTCACAGCCGGCATCTTGGAGCCTTTTAATCTGGCTGACCACTTTCGCGGCGTCCGCGGTGGATACTTTCGCCATAGACTGTATCGCCACAGGGTTATTGCCGCCGATCCGGACGTTCCCGACCTTTACTATCCTCGCTTTACGCCTTAATATTTTCATTTGAAGAACCTGGAGATCTTGTCTCCGAACAGCCTTAAAATATCGTTATAAGTAACAGTAACGGCAAGCGCTATAATCAAAGCGTAACCTATCTGGGTAAAAATATGTTCAGCCTTTAAACTGATCCCCTTACCCCGTATTTTTTCGATAAGCAGGAGCACCAGGTGCCCGCCGTCCAAAGCCGGGATAGGCAATAAATTAAACAAGCAAAGGCTTATGCTCAATGTAGCCAGAAAATGTATAAGAGCGATTATCCCGAGGCTGGCAACTTTTGAAGTGATATAAAACATCCCTAACGGCCCGGTCACCGAATCCCGCATGGATAATTTGCCTAAGATAAGCCTCCAGATCGCCTTATAAGTCAAAGCAGTCAACTCCCAGGTCTTATTTAACGCCAGAACCGGCGCCTGAAAAAATCCGTGTTTTACCACCATGGTCTCATCGGAAGGTATAATGCCAAGAATGCCGACATTGCGCTTCTGGCCAAGCGCGTCGTCCACTGATTTCTCCCTAATGTTCACTTCTAAGTCCAATTTCTTAGCTTCTCTTACGAGAACGATCTTGACACTGGCGTTAGCTTTCTCCGACTGGATTATCTTTTGTATGTCCTCCCAGGTCTCCACTTTCTTGGAATCTATGGAAACAATTTTGTCTCCGGCGAGGATCCCCGCTTTTTTTGCCCCATAACCGTCTACAAGCCCGCCGACCTTTGTCGTTAATGTCGGGTAACCCGCTATAAATATAAGCCAGAAACAGGCAAGGCCGAGCGCGTAATTCAGCAACGGCCCAAAAAAGACAATGCCGAAACGCTTGATAACCGGCATCGTGAAATATTCATCTTTCCCGCCTTTAAATTCTTCGAGGCTGTCTCCGGCGAGCTTAACGTATCCTCCCAAAGGTATTGCGCAAAGCACAAATTCAGTTTCTTTCCCTTTCCGGGAGAACAAAACCGGGCCGAACCCCAGGGAAAACCTTTCAACGCGTACGCCGACTTTTTTCGCCATCATGAAATGTCCGAATTCATGCACGATGATCAAGATGCTTAAAACAGCGATAAAAATAATTAAAGTTATCATGCGATTATCCTTTTAGCTTCCTGCCTTGCCCAGTTATCCGTATCAAGTATTTCCTTGAGTCCGGGTTTTTCGATCTTACGGTGGTTTGACATGACTTTTTCTATCACCCTCGGTATATCCATAAAAGCTATTTCACTTTTCAGGAACTCATCCACGCAGATTTCATTGGCCGCGTTCATCGCGGCAGGCATCGTGCCGGCTGCAAGCGCCGCTTCATACGCCAGCTGCAGGCACGGGAATTTTTTAAAATCCGGCTCCTGGAAATTAAGGCTTTTCAATCTCAGGAAATCCAGGCGCGGGAAATCATTATCAAGCCTGTCGGGATAAGAAAGCGCGTATTGTATCGGGATGCGCATATCGGTAATTGACAGCTGCGCGAGGATCACCCCGTCGATAAACTCGACCATAGAGTGGATGATCGACTCAGGATGCACAAGTATCTTTATTTTCTCAGGGCTTAAATTAAAAAGATGCATCGCCTCAAGGAGCTCCAAGCCTTTATTCATGAGCGTCGCGGAGTCGACGGTGATCTTTTTACCCATCTTCCAGCGGGGATGAGCGAGCGCCTGCTCCACAGTCACCGCTTTCAATTTACGCAGGCCTAACTGCCTGAACGGGCCTCCCGATGCCGTTAAATATATGTGTCTTAATTTAGTTACATCCTGGCCGGACAGGCACTGCCATATTGCCGACTGCTCGCTGTCTATGGGAATGATCCTGGCTCCGGACCTGGCGGACTTTCCCATGATTAAAGGGCCCGCCATTACCAGCGCTTCTTTATTTGCCAGGGCAATTTCTTTTTTATTTTCTATCGCGCAAAGTAACGGCGAAAGCGCGCCCGCCCCGCTTATAGCCAGGACGACCTCATCTATCCGCGTGTCTCGGCAGATCTCAAGGAGCCCTTCTTCCCCCGCTAAAACCTTTATCCCGCCGCCCAGGCTTTTCTTAAGGCCCAGGCTTTGCGGCTTGTCAGCGACGCATACCGTTTCGGGTTCAAACTCTTTAGCCTGGCGTAAAAGCAGTTCTGTATTGTAATTTGTGCTCAATGCCAGGACTTTAAAATCACCCGTAAACTGCTTTATTACTTCTAAGGTGCTCTGCCCTATTGAGCCGGTCGAGCCTAAGACCGCGATACGTTTCATCTGAATTTATTCAAGACTATGCTTATATAAAAATAAAACGCCGGCGCGGTAAAAAGCAGGCTGTCCAACAGGTCCAGGACGCCGCCTATGCCCGGGATAACCGAGGAAGAATCCTTTATCTGGCAATCGCGCTTCATAAGCGACTCGGAAAGATCGCCAAGCTGCGCCAGCCCCCCCAGGAAAATGCCGATGAATAGAAGATGAAAATACGAAAACGGCAGGAATGCCTTGCAGCAAAGGCTGCCTAAAACACTAAAGATTAATCCCCCGACAGCGCCTTCCACTGATTTCTTAGGGCTTATGCGCGGTATCAATGGTTTTTTACCGAAGCCGCTTCCCACAAGGTAACAGCCTATATCCCCTAATTTGGTAATGAGCAAAAGGCTCGTAAGAAAAGCTATACCGTTGGGTAAATACCTTATTTTGATCAGGAAACTGGCAAACCAGCCGATATACAAAATACCGAACAATGTCGTGGAAATATCCACTATCGTGCCGCTGTTCTCTCGGCGCTTAAACTGCATCAAGATCAGGGACAAAAGCGCCAGGACTATGAACAAAAGCTCCCAGGTCTTTGTGGGCTCGAAACGGAAAACGATAGAAAGAGGTATAATCCCGCCGATAGCGATCCCGAAATATTTGTAGATAAGTATTCCCTTTTTTTCAAGCATCGTAAAGAATTCATAAAGCCCAAGCAATATGAACAGGGTGGCCACCAGTCCGTTCAGCCAATCGACGGATATTGTGGCCACCACCAGAAGAACCAGGATTACGGTGCTTATTGTCCTTTTTAAAAACATATTCACCTCTTTTATGCTACAGCTCCAAACCTTCTCTGCCGTTTTTCGTATTCGGCGATTGCTTCAAGCAAATCGGCTTTCCTGAAATCAGGCCAGCACTTTTTCACAAAATACAATTCCGCGTATGAAAGCTGCCAGAGCAGAAAATTACTTATCCTCATCTCTCCGCTTGTGCGGATAAGAAGGTCGGGATCGGGCAGGCCTTCGGTATAAAGATAACTGCCGAATATTCTCTCATCCAGGTCTTCGGGCTTAAGGCTTGCGCTCTTTATGTCCTGAGCTAATTTACGGACAGCGGCGAGTATCTCCTGCCTTGACCCATAGTTTAAAGCAAGCACAAGCACAAGCCCGGTATTATCTTTTGTCCGCTCTTCGCAGATATGAATCCTTTTCCGGAGATGCTCGGGCAATTCTTCTTTTTTGCCGATCGCTTTAAACCTGATATTATTCTTATGGAGCTTTTCTATCTGGGCCTTTAAGGAACTGTCGAAATAACGCATCAGTATCCTTACTTCCCTTTTCGGCCTGGACCAGTTCTCCGTGGAAAAAGCGAACAATGTCAATACCCCGATACCCTCATCGGCGCAAGCTGAAACGATCTCTTTAACTCTGTCTATGCCGACCTTGTGTCCGGCTGTGCGCGGCAGGCCTCTTTCTTTAGCCCAGCGGCCATTGCCGTCCATGATAATAGCTATGTGCTTCGGTATGCCGGTATTTTCTGACATTGACAGATTCGAAAGCAGACTGCTTCGCCTTTTGTCCGCGCGGGTAAATCCTTAAAAGAAGGAAACGCGCGCTTTTCTATCTATGCTGGCGGTAATCTATATCGGGGAATATATTATCTTTATATTCGATGCTGGACAGCCATTCTTCATCGAGAGAATTTGACAAAATATCTTCGTATAGGCGCGTAAATCTCAGGAGATGGTCTTTGGTGCGGCGTACTGCATAACTAGTATGAGTGCCTGTGCCCATGATAAACGCCCAGTCTGAACTCTGGGCAAGGAGTAGCTCCCGTAAAGATTGATTCAATGCCCTTTTTAACAACCCTTGCGCCTGGGGAAAATTCCTGGCCAATTCCGTCATCCTATCGGAAGCCGCGTGCAGATGCTTGTAAATCCAGTCGTTTGAACCCTGGAGCCACATTTCACTGTACCCTTTCCAGCCCCAGCTGGATAAAGAAGGCACCATAACCTGGTTACGCGGATTTTCCGCAAGATATTCCGAAGGCGTGATCAAACGGATAGTATCCTGGTCACAAGCTATCTTCCTGATCAGGAAATTAAGCCACATCGGGCCTTCGTACCACCAGTGTCCGTACAATTCAGCGTCATAAGGAGAAATTATCAGCGGCTTCTTCTGGATAAGATCATGCAGATATTCCACCTGCTTCTGGCGGTTGAACATGAAATTACCGGCGTGCTCCGCGGCTTTTTCCTCCGCCCATTTCGGCATATAGGGTTCTTTATTCCCCGGCCCGGAAATACGGTAATATTTTATGCCGGTGTTTATCCTTACGCCATCCGGAGAAATATACGGTTTGATATAATCATATTCCAGGTCAAAACCGACATCCCGGTAGAATTCCCTGTAATTATAATCGCCCGGATATCCTTCTATGGAGGACCATACCTGTTTTGAAGATTCAAGGTCTCTCGCAAAACAAGCGACTCCCGTGCCCTTGCAGTAAACCGGGGCAAAAACCCCGTACTTAGGCCTCGGGGTGCCGTGCAAAACGCCGTGCGCGTCGGTAAAAAAATATTTTATGCCTGTTTCTTTCAGTATTTCATCGTGGCCCGGGGTATATCCGCATTCCGGCAGCCATATCCCTCTCGGCTTCCTGCCAAAGACGCTTTCATAATGGCTTGCCGCTACCCTTACCTGGGCTTTAACGGATTCCTTGCATACATCCATAAGAGGAAAGTACCCGTGAGTCGCTCCGCAGGTTATGATCTCAAGTTTTCCCAGGTCCTGAAAATTCTTAAACGCTATAACGAGGTTACGCTTGTACCTCTCGAAAGTGTCGCGCGCCTTGCAGAAACTGTTCAAGTACATTATGGCCAGGCTCTGAAACTGCGGCTGCCAGGCGGTCCTTTCGATCTCCTTATGGGACAATTCGATCAGCTTATTTATATGCTTCAAATAACGCTCTTGAAGCAAAGGGTCGCCAAGCATTGAAATCAAAGTGGGAGTGAGCGACATCGTCATACGGAAATCCACTTTGTCCTCAACCAATTTTTCAAAGACCAGGATCAGGGGGATATAAGTTTCGGTTATCGCTTCATAAAGCCAATCTTCTTCGAGGAAATCCTCGTGTTCCGGATGCCTTACAAAAGGTAGGTGACTGTGCAGGACTAAACACAAATATCCCTTATTCATAAAGCCTCTTGTAGTTGTAGTTATTGCGTTACTAACAGCGTTCTACACCTTGCGGCGGCTGTTACGCAACAACGCTGTTATTTTAATATTTTGTTTTCTGTCTTGGTTTCTCTGGTGACAATAGGAGTGACCGAGCGTTCTTCCACTTCGTCCGCTGATACCGCTTTTACAGGTATGACCTGTTTTCCGTCCGGAAGCGCGTAACGCATGGTGAATGTCCCGTCAGGGCGCAGTTTGATCGGCCTGCCCTGCACCGTGACTTTCGCGTCAGGCTCTGTGGCTCCGTATACTATCAATTCGCAGTCTACCACCATCCAGAACTTGCGTTCCTTGATCGGTTTCCTCACGGGGCTGGCCGCCGAAGTTATCCCCGGAGACGCCAGTATCCCGGAAAACAACGCCTTCCTCATCCGTTCCTGCCAGGCCTTGCCTACCGGTGAACTATGCCCCATCCCGAACCCTAACCCGTATAGCCGCCCGAACATCTCCTCCGGAACCATCCATTCCTCATCCGTGATCCACGACGGCCCCTCTATCGGCGTATGCACCACATTGGAACGTAATATCATCACGAATTCACCGCTCAAAAGCTTTAATCCGTAATCCACGCACCAGCTCCTCCCTGGCCCTCCCGTGTCTATGTACCAGCTGCTGGCTTCATTGCCTACCTCTATATCGAAATACCGGTGCGCGTTACCGCCGTTAAAATTTATGTGGCTCACATCGTATACCCGTAATACCCTCTTTGCAGACCAGAACGCTTCCTTCAACCGCTCTTTCAGCGCCTCGAACGTCGAATTTACCACCTCCCAGTAGCAATACAGCCACCACGGGTCCCGCACATGCAGCGCGATCATATTCTTCCCGTACTGCCGCGGCAGTTCCGCGGGCATTACCCTGGTAAACTTTGCCGCTTCGGGATGAGAAAATTTAGTCTTCTCTATCGCCATTTCTTCGCGGGAAAAAATCTCTTTTTCCTCTTTACTGGAAACCGCGGGTTTCCTGGCGGTTTTTACTTTTGCGGACAAATTCTTCTTTTTAGCCGGCTTAAGCAGCTTCTTGAATTTATTTTTTATTCTGCCCAGGATACGCATTCTGGCTCCTCTCTCATTGCTGCAGCCATTTTATACGCGAATCATTCTCAGCTATATTAGCTATAAGGCTCCTGCCTGTGTTTTCTCCGAAATGTTCGAATGCTCCGACCAACAGGTAATTTACCGCGTCGCGTAAATCCGGATTAACGCTGGTGCTGTAGGCTTCTCCTATCCAGATCTTTTTTTCTTCCCTGCTGCTTTTAAGGGAATTAGCTTCACTTACCTCTATGGTAAGCGAAGAAGTATAAACCGTCTCCCGGTAAGGCACGTAAGCTGTATGCGACGGATAAGTAATGATGGAAGTGCGGGTCCTGCCGCTTGAGCTAAAGGTCTGGATGGTTCCGGTTTCCGGAGGGCTATAAACTGGGGTGATCTCGGTAACAGTCCTTCCCGGGCCCATGGTATAAATAAAACTCAAAGCAAAATCCGCCTTTTCAAAAGATTCTATCCTGTAGCCGCGCTGGGTCAGGAGTTTTTCGATCTTTAACTTGATCTCTGTTTCAAGTATAGGATTTCTGGCGTTCTGACTGGTAAGCACGCAAAAAGAAGAATTGACCGGGATACGGCCGGCGGTATTTACAGTATCCAAATAACCGTTTGTCCTTACCGTGTAATAAGTTGCGCATCCTGATAAAAAAAACAGCGACACTAAAATTATAGCGTTTTTCTTCACAGTTATTCTCCTTCTTTCTTATAAAAATACTATACCTATATTTAGGGATTTGTAAATCGAGTTATTCCACTTTTTATTGACTTTTTTCGCCTAGAAAAGGCTCCTGCTGGCGGGTAAAAACACGGTAAAAGTCGTCCCTTTACCTTTTACACTGTCTATTTCAATGTTGCCGTTGTGCAAGGACACTATCTGCTGGCATACTGGAAGGCCAAGCCCCGTGCCCCTGGTTTTTGTGGTAAAGAAAGGCTCGAATATCCTCTTTAAATTTTCTTCTTCTATGCCGACCCCATTGTCTTTGAAGGAAATCCTGATCTTGTTACCGGGAAGTTTAGAAAGCTTGATCTCGATCTTGCCTTTTCTCCCCGGAAGGGCTTCATAACAATTGCTCAAAATATTATTAAAAAGCTCGCCTATTTGATGCGGGTCGCATTCGATCAGCTCTTTCCTGTCGAATTCAAACTTTTTCTTAATGCTGACGTTTAGTTTGTTGAACCTTGTTTTAGCGGATTCCACGCACTCATCAATGATTTCGCATACGGGCGCCTGCTCGAAATGCGGGGATTTGAGGCGCGAATAAAACAAAAGATTATTTATGATAATGTCGGATTCGGTTATCTTTTTCTCGATATTCTCAAAATGGCGGTCAAGCAGAGGATTAAGGGTCTTTCTTCGCACATTGTAAATCGCCGTGCGGATCACCCCCAGGGGGTTACGTAATTCATGCGCCACTGTAGCCGCCAGCGCCCCGATATCGGAGAGCCTTTTAGCGGTTAGCAATTCTTTTTGCACGCGCATCAATTCTTCTTCGGCGTGTTTTCGTTCGGTTATATCGTGCACAGTGCCGATCATCCTGACCACCTTGCCGTTTTCATCAAGGATAAGGTCGGCTTCCTCATGGACTATCCTTTCCGTGCCGTCTGCGACAATGATCCGGTGGTCTATGCTGTATTTCTTCCATTCTCTTAGGGCCTGGCCCACAGCGGCTTTTACCATTTCCCTGTCATCGGGATGCACGAACCCCAGGAAGGAGTCATAAGTGGCTCCGAAGTTTTCCCTGGATACGCCGAAGATCCGGTATACTTCATCAGACCAGGTAAGTTCATTATTAGGTATATCCCAATCCCAATTGCCAAGATGGGCGATCCTTTGGGCGGCGGAAAGAGTGGCCTGGCTTTTTTTAAGGTTCGCCTCTATTTGTTTGCGTTTTTCTATATCCAGGTGCAATTCCGCGTTAGCCCTGGCAAGTTCCGCGGTCCTTTGCGCGACCCGCCCTTCAAGTTCAGCGTAAGACAACTTTAAAGCATCCTCCGCTTTCTTGCGCTCAGTAATATCTTCCCCGGAACTTAAGGCCGCGTAGACGCTTGCGTCCTGATTAGTAAGCACAGTGTTGTGCCAGGCGATCAGCCTTTCTTCTTTATTTTTGGTTATAATGCTATTTTCAAAATATTCCACCCAATCCGTGTCCCTGCTGATCAATTTTTTAAAAGCGTCCTTTGTCATGCGACGGCTGTTTTCCGGGATAAAAGTATCAAACCAATTTTTACCGATGATCTCGTCTTCGGAATATCCCAGGATAGCGCATCCCCTCTTGTTTATGAGCGCAACCCTTCCTTCGGTATCAATAACCAGCATTATGACCGCGGCAACGTCAAGGTATTTCTGGACCTTGTCTCTTTCCAGTTGCAGCTGGACGGTCCTCTCCGCGACGCGCTGTTCCAGCTCCTGGTTCAATTTCTGCAGTTCATTTTCTACGCGCCTTCTTTCGGCCACTTCTATCTGAAGGTCTTTATTGGTGATATTCAACCTTTCTTCTGTCTGTTTACGCAGGATGATCCCGGCCAAAGCATTGGCGATGGAAAAAAGGAATTCCTCATTTTGCAGGTCGCGGCGATACCCCCCGCGAAGATAAAAATTAATTACTCCCAGGGTCTTGTTCCCGAATATGACAGGCACGCAATAATGGCCGTGCGGGCCCATGCCCTTGCATTCTATCTCGTGGTCATCATTAACCTCTTCCACAAATTTTATCTTTCCCGTCAACGCGCTCTGCCCGCAAATGCACTTGCCGAAGGCGACCTTTTTGCAGGCCTTCTCCAGGTATTTAGGCAGCCCTTTCTGGGCCTTAAGCAATAAATACCCGGGATCATCTTCTGTAAGGAAAATAACGCCTGCCTGCACAAATGAAAGCATTTTCACGGAAAATAGAGTGTTCAATACGCGGTTAAGCAGCTCTTCCAAACCCACCTTTTGCAGGGAAAGGCGCAGCAAAGAGTTTACGATGCCCTGCGTAATATAATTCTTCTGAATGCTATCCTGCATATTGAATTTATCTATGCCCTGGCCGATCAGAATGGTCAAAGACTCGATAAATTCCATTAAGGAGCCCGGAGCCATATTTTTTCTCTTATCGGCAAGGTGGATCGCGGAGGTTATCCTGTTTTTATGCGTAATAGGAATAATTGCAACGGTAGCAAAACCCGTTTCCACGCAGACTCCCCTGAACCTGGCTTTTTCCTGTTCATTAAGCCCTGAGACAAATTCTATTGTGTCCTGGCAGCAGAAAGAGCCTCCCGCTGTAATAAACTTTTTATCCTGTGGTTCGGGATTACCCGCGATCACGCGGATACAAGCGCACTGGTCCCGGTCAAGAGAAAGCCAATTTTCGCTTCTCCAGAATTCATCGCTAAA
>JAQULD010000021.1 GCA_028719045.1 Candidatus Omnitrophota bacterium
CTAAGCCTGAATTGGAACAGTCGTCGTTAGATACCTCTTACTCTTTCGCCGGCACCAAGATAATAAACCTGGTAGCGGTCGCGGCGTCGGGTATCATTGACAGGAATATCGAGATAGTGGATGTGTATTAGTTTATAAATCTAAAGCCGGAAAAATAAAAAAACCCGCGAGAAATTCGCGGGTTTTTGTTTTTTTAGTGGTTGCGGGGAGAGGATTTGAACCTCTGACCTTTAGGTTATGAGCCTAACGAGCTACCAGACTGCTCCACCCCGCGATCATAGCGATGCCTAATCTTTTGGTTCGGGAATCACCCTGACAGGAATCTCATTCTTGCGCACAACCCCCATTTTTTCCCTGGTGATCTTTTCCTGGTAAAAAGGGTCGTTAGCGATGCGTTGGATTTCCTGTAGTAAAAGAGCGTTTTCTTTATTTAACCGCCTGATCTTCATTTCCACGTCGCGGTTTTTGTCCCTTAATTCCTGAAGTTTCGTGTATCCCGGCAGGAATACACCTAACAATATAAGTATTGCCGCCCAAAAATACAGGGTTTTCTTAAGTATCATTTCCAGCGGGTACCTGCGTATACTGCTTTAGGGCCGAGTTCCTCTTCGATCCTCAATAATTCGTTATATTTGCAGATCCTGTCGGTGCGGGAAAGAGAGCCGGTTTTGATCTGGCCGCATCCGGTAGCCACCGCCAGGTGCGCGATCGTCGTGTCTTCAGTTTCCCCGGAGCGGTGCGAGACGATGGAACGATATTTATTTTTGTGAGCGATGTTTATAGCTGTAAGGGTTTCAGATAAAGAACCTATCTGATTTACCTTTATCAGTATAGCATTTCCTATCTTTTCTTCAATACCTTTTTTGAATATTTTCGGGTTGGTCACGAAAATATCATCGCCTACTAATTGTAATTTTGAGCCTAATCTTGCGGTCATTGCCTGCCATCCCGACCAATCGTGCTCGGAAAGCCCGTCTTCTATCGAGACAAGCGGGTATTCCGGAATCCAGGATTCATATATATCGATCAGATCCCGGGAAGTCTTTTTTGTATTCTCGAATTGATAAACGCCGTCCTTGCAGAAAGAGCTGGCGGCGCAGTCTAAAGCGAGGAATACGTCTTTGCCGGGTTTGTAGCCGGCTTTTTCAATGGCCTGGACAATAAGGTTTAAGGCTTCATGGTTTGAGGTAAGGTTCGGGGCAAATCCTCCTTCATCACCGACGGAAGTGGAAAGGCCTTTTGATTTGAGGATCGCCTTTAAATTATGGAACACTTCATCCGCCATGCGCAGGGCTTCGCTGAAGCAGCAGGCCCCGATAGGCATGATCATGAATTCCTGGATATCAAGGTTATTATCGGCATGCTGGCCGCCGTTCAATATGTTCATTAGCGGCACAGGAAGGAGGTTAGCTTTTCCCTTGCTCAGAAACTTATATAACGGCTCTTTTTTAGTAAGCGCGGCCGCTTTCGCTACTGCCATAGAAACCCCAAGAATTGCGTTTGCGCCCAGGTTTGCCTTATTTTCCGTACCGTCTAATTTAATGAGCAGGCTGTCGATCTTTTCAAAATCAGGGCTTAATCCATTTATTTTTGAAGCAATTACGGTATTAACGTTATTTACCGCTTTGGTTACGCCTTTACCCATATATTTTGTTTTGTCGCCGTCCCGCAATTCCAGGGCTTCTTTTTCCCCGGTTGAGGCGCCCGAAGGCACCGCCGCCCTGCCTAATATCCCGTTATCCAGGATTATATCCACTTCTACCGTGGGGTTGCCGCGGGAATCCAGTATTTGCCTCGCGTGCGTTTTTTTGATCTTTGCCATAGCTTTATCTCCTTCTTGCTTAAAAAGGTCCTGTCATAAACCAAGTAAAATGAAGCTGTTTAATTTTTGATATGAAAAAAAATTCTAACACATAAAGTGTACGTGGTCAAGAAAATAAAATTTGACTTACCCTGCTTGTTATGATATCGTAGTTTCTGGTCTTGCCCTTAAAATATCCGGGTAAGAAAGGCATGCGCCTTTATCAAGGAGAATTATGGACTGGAAGAAAATAAAGTACTTTTTTAAGCTTTACCTCAAGCTGTATTGGGTAAGGATACTTTTTATCATAGGTTTTATCATTTTAGTCGTTTCCCTGGTTACCTTCATCTCAATAGGGATGAAGGCCTGGAATGAGGCCGAGTCCTACCTGCGCCAGTCTCAGATGGCTGTTCTGCCGCTTCAGATTTACCTGCAGGTGGTCATGGCCCTGATATTCGGCATAGTTTATACCTACATGTGGTATTGGCTCATGTTCAAGAAAGGCGCGGGTTCCTTTGCCCATGTATACAAAAAGGCTGTTTCAGCTAAAGAAATAAGTGTCAAGTGGGAAGACGTTATCGGCATGGATGAGGCCAAGCAGGAAGCTTTCGAAGTGGTTAACCTCATCAAGGACCGCGCTCAGTTGCAGCAAATGGGGGGGCATATCCTGCGCGGGCTGCTTATGCTCGGCCCTCCGGGATGCGGGAAAACTTATCTTGCCAAGGCGATTGCCACGGAAGCGGGGCTTCCTTTTATTTCCATGTCAGGTTCTGAGTTTGTGGAAATGTTCGTGGGTGTGGGCGCTGGAAGGATCCGCAGCCTCTTTAAGAGGGCCGCGCTTTTGTCGGAATTTAAAGGCGGCTGCCTGATATTCATAGATGAAATCGATGCCCTGGGAGCCAGAAGAGGCCTGGATGTCGGCTTTGGCGGCACAACAGAGCATAATACGACATTGAATCAGCTTCTGGTAGAGATGGACGGACTCAAAGAAAAAGACGCCAACATCGTTCTTATCGGAGCTACCAATGCCCCGGAGGATTACCTGGACCAGGCTTTGTTGCGCCCAGGCAGGTTTGACCGTAAGATTTACGTGGACAGGCCTAACCTCGAAGACCGGCAGAAACTGTTTTTTTATTACCTGAAGAAGATCAAATATAACGAACAGGATGTGAAGATAGACCGCCTGGCGCGCATGACTGTAGGTTACAGCCCCGCGGATATAGCCAATCTTATCAGGGAGGCGGCCCTTATCGCCATAAGGCATAAAAGTAATTTTATCTTCATGAAGGATATCGATGAGGCGAGGGAAAGAATAACCCTTGGCATCAAGCGCAGGATCAAATACCGTGATGAAGAAAAATGGCAGACCGCCTATCATGAGGCGGGACACGCGATCATTACTTACCTGCTTGTCCCTACCCAGGATGTGTTTAAGATCACTATTACCCCGCGCGGCCATACCGGCGGCGTTACCTGGACCCCTGAAAAGGAAGAGATATTCATCCGCGATAAGAACCAGCTGCTTGGCAAGATCAAGATTTCCGTGGCGAGTTTTGCGGCGGAAAAATTGAAGCTGGGGATGACTACCGCGGGAGTCGATAATGATTTTGAAAACGCGCTTTATATCGCACACAATATGGTCTGGCGCTGGGGCATGGGAAAAAGCGGTTTGATCGGCAACTTCGACGCCGTGGAACGCCATGCTTACCGGGGAACTGAATTCGTTTCCCAGGAAACAAAAATAAAGTTAGACAGCGATATCCAGGAAATTCTTCAATCCTGCCTTAAAGAGGTTCAAGATGTCTTGAAAAAAGAAGATGCGCTTCTTGAGCGGCTGGCCAAAGAATTAGTAGCGAAAGAAGAGCTTAACTATGATGAAATTGAGGCTATCTTCAAAGAATTCGGTAAGAGCCGCGCTACCTAGCCTTATATTATTCTGCGCCTTGCTGTTATCCGGCTGCTCTTCATCCACCAAGCCCACATACCTGAAAGAAAACATTCCCGAAGCAATTGAGAAAATCTGCAAGGCCGAATACCGCCTGGATGTGACATCGAAACTTGTAGGTTCTACCCTTTGGATCTATATCCCACTGGAAAACCTGGTAGTAAAAGCGGACAAACCCGAGAAATACCAGGAAAGGTTTTTAATAGCGCGTAACGAATCCTACTGGGAAGGGCAGGTGCTTAATGTGGATTAGCTTATTAAGCCCGTAGGGGAGAAAGAAAAATACCAGAAATATATCTATAATAAAGCGGCCACGGAAAAATGAGCAATGTCTGGATTGTCCTCAGGCGCGTTCTTTTCAGCATGGACCGTTCCAAGAAGAACGAGCCTAAATTTTTCGTTATCGTTGCCGCCGACATAAAAAAAGGCATGGAAATAAGGGAAATATTCTATTACCTGGACCTGAAGAAACTTTCCTACGGTTTTATTTCCTGGGGGGAATATCAGCACCGCACGGTGCAGGATACTGACGTATCCACCCGTATAATAGGCGATACCAAAGGCGCGCATTTAAAATACAGGGATATTTCCCTGGATGATTTCCTCGCCGCCCAAATACAGCACCGGGTGGAATTGAAGTTCCAGAAGCCGGAAGTGAAAAAAGACGCCGATATTGACAGGGAAATATCCAAGATCGGAATTTTGACTATAAGGATTTATGAATTCAGGGATTTTCAAGCAATCGCGTTCAATGACTTGCTTACGCGTAACAAAGTGGTTTTGAACCGCGCGGCGGTGTGGGCAAGGCCTATCGAGTAGATATCCTGACTTTCCTTCCCAGGATCTTCAAATTACCTTCTGTAAATAATTTAACGGCCTGCGGATAAAGGCTGTGTTCGAGCCTGTGTATCTTTTTTTCCAGGGAGCGAAGAGTTTCGTTTTCCGCTATATTTACCGATCCTTGAAGGATCACCGGACCGGAATCGATATTTTCATCCACAAAATGCACGGTAACGCCGGTGGCCTTTACGCCGTATGAATAAGCGTCTTTTATGGCCTGGGCGCCTTTAAAAGCGGGAAGGAGCGCCGGATGCACATTCAATATCCTGCCTTTATACCTGCGCACAAAATCAGGGCTTAGTATGCGCATAAATCCCGCCAGGACGATCAGGTCGATCTTTTCTTTGGTTAACTCGCGGATTATTTCTGATTCAAAACCGGACTTGGAGGAAAAATCCTTTCTTTCGGCTAGAAAAGTTTTTATTTTCGCGCGTTTTGCCTTCTCCAGCGCAAGCGCGCGCGGATTATCGCAAACCAGGAGCGCAAGGTTAGCTTTAATCTCCCCATTTTTTACCGCTTTCGCTATCGCGCTAAAATTACTGCCTTTTCCCGACGCAAACACGGCTATGTTCATAGGCTGTATTTTTCGTTTGTCCATTTCTTCTCTTTTTTTACCGCGATCGACCTTGTAGGGCAGACCCGGAAACACTCGCCGCGGTTATCGCAGATATTGTAGTCTATCACGGAAAGGTTATCGATTATCTTGATCGCCTGCACGGGGCAGGCTTTTTCGCATTTATGGCAGGCAATGCAGCCTACGGGGCAAACATCCATAACCTTCTTTCCAAGGTCAAGCGATTTGCACCTTACCGCGTATGCCTTGTTTATGGCCACCAGGCTAAAAAGTTTCTTAGGGCAGACCGCTACGCATTTTCCGCAAGCGGTGCATTTACTTTCATCGATTACCGGCAGGTCTTCATCGTTTAGCGTTATCGCCCCAAACGGGCAGACGCGTACGCAGGTGCCGTATCCGATACAACCGTATTCACAGGCCTTAGGCCCGCCCATGACCGCGCCCGCCGAAACGCAGTCTTTTATCCCGGTATATTCAAATTTGTCCTTTACGCGCTTGCTGCCTCCGTGGCAATGCAGGACCGAGGTTTTTCGAACTTTCTTCTCTAATGACTTACCAAGGATCTTGGCGATTTTTTCCTTTATTTCGTCGTTGCTTACCCTGCAGGCGTCCACGTTCAATTTACCGCTCAACAAGTCTTCGGCAAAACCAAAACAACCCGCTCCTCCGCAGGCGCCGCAGTTTGCTCCGGGCAGGAGCCCGTGGATCTTCTCAAGGCGCGGGTCCGTTTTAACGCTTAGTTTCTTGGAAGCGATCGCAAGGCCTACGCCGAAAATAAGCCCCAGGGCGCCCAGTGTTATGACAGGTATCAGTATTTCCATAGAATGATAAAGTGTAGAAGCTTAAAACTTAAATCCGCTGAATCCCATAAAGCTAAGGCTCATGATCGAGGCGATGATAAAGCCCAAAGGGAAATCTTTAAGCGCTTTAGGGACATTCGCCAGTTCCAGCCGTTCCCTTATGCCGGACATAAGAAGCATGGCCAGCGTATAGCCGAGTCCGACGCAAATCCCCTGAAAAGCGGAATAGAAAAAACTGCCCTCGACAGCTTTGCCGTTTACAAAAAACATGTCCGCGTTTAATACAGCTACTCCAAGCACCGCGCAGTTTACCGTGATAAGCGGCAGGTAGATGCCGAAAAACCGGTACAAGGCGGGGCTGATCTTTTTTATGACCATTTCCACGAGCTGCACGAATGCGGCGATCACAAGTATAAAAGAGATGGTGCGCAAATACGTCAAGTTGAAAGGCACCAGCAGGAACCTGTAGATGAACCAGGTGATGATAGAAGACATGGTAGTGACGAACATGACCGCCAGGCTCATCGCGAGCGCGGGTTTTGTCTGTTTGGATATGGCGATAAAAGAACAAAGCCCGAGGAACCGGGAAAGTATGACGTTGTAGATAAAGACGGAAGAAATAAATATGGTCAGAAACTGCTGTGCGTTCATGTGGGCGCTCATATTTTCCTGTTTTTCAGCACGTTGAAGAATCCGAGCAATAAACCTATAATAAGCAAAGCCCCCGAAGGCATGCCTATGACAAATATTGCTTCAAATCCTTTGATCAGCGTATGGCCGAAGATTTTACCCGCGCCGAGGAATTCCCTTATGCCGGAGATCAATATCAATGCCAGGGTGAAACCTATGCCCATGCCTATGCCGTCAAAAAGGGAATTCAGGACTTTTTGTTTCTGGGCAAAGGCTTCGGCGCGGCCGAGCACTATGCAGTTTACCACTATAAGCGGCACATATATCCCTAAAGCGCGGTTCAATGCCGGGCTGTATGCTTTCATGACCAGTTCCGTGACCGTGACGAAAGTAGCGATGACCACGATAAAACAGGGTATCCTGATCCTGTCGGGAACGATATTTTTGATCATTGATACGATAACATTTGAACCGACAAGCACAAATGTGGCGGCCACTCCCATGCCGATGCCGTTCATAACAGAAACTGATACCGCCAGCGTAGGGCAGAGCCCCAATACCAGCACGAAAGTGGGGTTTTCTTTTACAATGCCTTTTAAGAATTCTTTAATTAAATTCCTCATAATCTTGTTCCGTAAACCCTTGTTTTAGTGAATCTGTCAATAAGCGGTGTCGCGCCGTTCATCATCAATATCGCGTAAGAAGCGCCTTCAGGGTATCCCCCCCATCGCCTGATGATAGCCGTAAGCAGCCCGCAGCCGATGCCGAATATGACCTGGCCTTTGTAGGTAAGGGGGGAGGTTACATAGTCGGTTGCCATAAAGAAGGCTCCAAGTATAAGGCCTCCTGTAAGTATGTGAAACAGCCAATCGCCGCTGAATAATCCTTTAGGCCCGAATATATAAGTAAATACCCCCACAGTGATAATGTAGGTAAAAGGAATATGCCAGGATATATATTTTCTTAATAAAAGGAATGCCGCCCCCAGAAGGAGCGCCAAGATGCAAACTTCGCCTATGCAGCCCCCTCTTTTTCCGAGAAACAGGTCCAAATAGGATATGTTTTCCAGTATCCCTTTTTCTTTTAAAACAGCCAGGGGAGTGGCGGAAGCTACAGCGTCGTAATTTAAAGCCTTGGTAAAAGTAGTCATATATTTTGGCCAACTCGCCATAAGAAAGACCCTGCCGACAAGCGCTGGGTTGAAAATATTCTGGCCTAAACCGCCGAATACCTGTTTACCTATCGCGATGGCAAAGAAAGAGCCCGCTATGGGAAGCCAAAAGGGGACTTGGGGAGGCAGGTTGTAAGCTAAAAGCAGTCCGGTAAGAAAGGCGCTGCCGTCAAAGACCGTGATTTTTTTACCGGTGAATAACTGTAACAGCGCTTCTGTCAGTACCGCCGATATTATTCCTAAAAGGATAGCCCAGAGCGCGCTGGCCCCGAAAATATAAACCCCGGCAATGCCCGCGGGCAGAAGGCTTAAGACCACTACCCACATGATCCTGCTCACGGATTCTTTCTTGTGCAGGTGAGGGGAAGCGCTGACTATAAGCCGTTCAGACATAGCGTATTAATCCTTTAGCAGGTTTTTAATTTCTTCCGCTTTCTTTTTAACAGAATCCATCACTGCCTTTGAAGATATCGTCGCGCCGGTGATTGCCTGGACCTGGTTTAGGTCGCGGATATTCTTATTGGCGAACTGCCCGGTAAAAGAATGTTCCGCGACGCGCGCGCCAAGCCCGGGAGTTTCATTATGGTTTAATATCTTTACGGCGATGATCGTGCCGTCATTTTTCATGCCGGCCAGGGTTTCTATAACGCTAGAGTAGCCTTTGCCTTCGGCTTTAAAAGCGACTCCGGCAGCCATCCCGTTTTTATCGAATGCCTTATAATAAATAGTTTCATTGCCGGATTTTACGGCGTCAAAACGCGCGCCTTCAGGCACTACTTCTTTGAGGCCGGCCTCTTCTTCTGATTTAGCCTGGCTTAATATCCGCGTTTTAGTTACGGAATTAACCGCGGCAAGTGAAGCGCTGGCGATAACACAGATAGAAGCCAGGATCAAACCGTAACGGATCATTTCTTTCATTTGTTCGCCTCGAATTTAGCTCTTTTTATGGATTGAGTAAGTTTTCTGTTTGCCGGGCACAGATAATTGCACAGGCCGCATTCGATACAATCCAGGGCGTTATAGGCTTTCGCTTCCGTCCACATCTCTTTTTCCGAAGCCAGGTTTATCAGGCAGGGCATTAGGCCAGCGGGGCAGGCCCTTATGCAGGCCCCGCAGCGGATACAGAACTGCTCTTCCTGGGCGGCGGCCTCCTTTTTGCTTAAAAGGACTATCCCTGTGGTGGACTTGATGACCGGTACTTCATCCGTATATTGCGCAATGCCCATCATCGGCCCGCCGATGATGATCTTCGCCGGCTTTTCATTTAACGGGCCGCAAAAATCGATCAATTCCTTTATCGGCGTGCCTATCCGCGCCAGCAAATTTTTAGGGTTGGAAAGCGGGCTCCCCGTAACCGTTACCACGCGTTCATAGAGAGGCTTATTAAAATAAACCGCTTCGTAAATGGCGTTAACCGTAGCCACGTTCTGTACAACAACGCCGACTTCAAAGGGTAGTTTTCCCTGCGGCACTTCTTTTGCCAGGACATTTTTTATCAGCTGTTTTTCTCCGCCCTGGGGATACCGGCTTTTTAAGACAACGATTTTGAATTTCGAATTTTGAGCTTTGAATTTTTCTATAGCCTCCGGCTTGTTATCCTCAATGGCGATATAGGTATTTTTTACCCCGAGGCATTTCTCAAGCACGTGGACGCCTTCTAAAATTTCATTTGTTTTCTCTATCATCAGGCGGAAGTCACCGGTTAAATACGGTTCGCATTCGGCGCCGTTAATAATCAGCGTATCCACGGGTTTAGGCGGATTTAATTTTATGTGCGTGGGGAAACTGGCGCCTCCCAATCCCACGATCCCCGCCTCGAAAACGCTTTTCCGTATTTGTTCCGGTGTTAGTTTCTCGATTTCCGATAAAGGCTTTTTTACCCGGAATGACTGCGAGTTGTCTTTAGCGTCATTGGCGATCACTATAGTTTTGCATTTGGTAAGCACGGGGTGAGGACGGTCCTCGATAGAAATTATTTTGCCTGATACAGAAGCGTGTATAGGGGCGTAGACCGGGGCTTCCGCGCCCGCGATCCGCTGGCCAAGGCTTACGGTATCCCCCGGTTTTACTTCCGGAGAACAGAGCTTACCGATATGCTGGCTAAGCGGGATATATGCCAGGGATGGAAGTGGAGCATTTTCAATGGGTTTTTGATGTGTCGCGGATTTATGTTCTTCTAATTTTATCATTTATCAGCTTGCTTTTTCATTTGTCTGTTTAGGCACTGCCCGGCAATATCGCGATTGTATATAAGCTGGATGGCGCCCATCACGCTGACAATGCAGCCTACCGAAATGATTATTGCCTGGTGCGAAAATTTTTCAGCCAGAAGGCTGGAAATGAACATAAACATAAGGAATCCCAGATGCATTACGATTTCCAGTGAACTGAAAATCTTTCCCATCATGTGATTATCGCTCGCATTATGGATTATGGTATTGGAAGCGATCATGATCGGGGCAATGCAGACCCCCAGCAGCAAAGCAAGTAGCGCTGCGACAAAGAAATAGGGATAACGGCTTATCCCCATCGCGAATGTAATTAGCATTATACCACTTAGGATCAGGCTGATAAAGATTATTTTAAAGGGGGAAATCTTATGGCCGAAACGGCCGTAAATAAGGGAGCCGCCAAACAGGCCGATCCCTAAAAACATTATGAGCAGCCCCAGGTCTTTGGTCGCCGAATGCAGCGTTTTCTGGACAAAGACGATCGTGACCGCGTATACCGCGCCTAATGCCGACCAAAGGACAAAAATAATCCCCGCGGTCGAGCGTATGCGGGCGTTTTTTATGAAATACAAAAGGCCGTCCTTGATCTCTTGCAGGACCGATTTACTGATCATTTCCACTATATCCTGCCGCACTTTTTTAAAGCTTGTGCCGGAAAGGTTCTTTTTGGCGATAAAGAAAATAAGGGAACCGGAGGCCAGGAAGCTCAGCGCGTCCAGGTAGAAACCGCTCTTTGCCCCAAGCCATTCTATCAATACCCCGCTTATCCCGAAACCTATGGTCGCCGCGATCATCCCGGTGGTATTGATCAGGGAGTTCGCGATAAGAAAGTCGCCTTCTTTTACCAGTTCCGGTATTATGGATAATTTTGCCGGCACAAAGAAGCGCCCTACGGAGAATACGATGAAAATTATTGAATCTATAGGTACCATATTCTTGCTGTAAAACAAGAATACCGGGATGGTTAGCACGAGAAAGGCCCTTAAAAAATCGCAGGCGTACATCGTGCGACTTCTGTCCCATCTGTCCACGTAGGCTCCGGCGAGAGGCCCGATCAGGAAAACCGGCAGGATGGTAAAGGAGAGGATTTTCGCGATTTGCATGGTAGAGCCGGGAGCCCTCAGGTAGACAAAGCCGATAAGGGCCATCTGGTCCAGCCTGTCTCCCAATTGCGAGATAATTTGGCCTATCCAGAGCAGGAAGAAATTGCGGTTTTTTAAGATGTTGCTGAATTTCGACATATTTATGGAGCCGATGAGAGGGATCGAACCTCCGGCCCGCGCTTTACGAAAGCGCTGCTCTACCAACTGAGCTACATCGGCAACGGCTAATTGGCAAAAAACTTAATTAATCATTATAGCAACTTTTATGCGATAGTCAATATAACATCGAGCGGGGTAGCTCTTACTTATTAAAAATGCTTGACTTATGGTATTATTGGTAGTATAAATAAAAAAAATAATCATAAACTGCCACGGAGAAAGGTTTTAAAGCATGAAGTTAAGCAACTTCCAAAGGGAGGAGTTCAGCGAGAAGGAAAAACGCAACATTGAAATCCTTGAGATCTTAAGGAGACGCGGGCCGATAAGCCGCCCGGATATTTCCAAAGAAATAGGCATTAACGTTGTAACCGTCTCCAATTACATAGATGAATTCATCAAAAACCATTTTGTTTATGAAAAGGAACTTGACCGTTCCGAAGGCGGCAGGCGCCCGGCTCTCCTGGATTTGAATTCCCAGGGAGGTTATGTTATCGGTGTGGGCCTTAACCTTATGAACATGGTGGGGCTTCTGGTGGACTTGAAAGGCAACATTATCACGAAGACGCAAATAGCCAGGCCGCGCCCATCCGTAAAAGAAATTACAGAATGCCTGCTTGAGATCATCCGCGAGATAATCCGGCGTTCTAAAGAATACACCGCGAGTATAAAAGGGGTCGGGGTCGGCATCGCCGGCCTTATCAACAAAAAAGACGGCTCTATACACTGGCCGCAAAAAATGGACCATTATTATACTTACGCTTCGGTAGACCTCCCGCTTAAAGATCTTATCGAGCGGGAATTTGACCTCCCCACCTTAATAGAGAATGACGCTACCAGCGCCTGCTTCGGCGAGTACTGGCTTGGCGCGGGTTACGGCCTGAAGAATGTGATCTATATGTTTTCCGGGGTGGGCTGCGGGGTCATGCTAAACGGAGAGATTTACAGGGGCGCCTCAGGTTACGCCGGAGAAGTATCCATTTATAATTTTAAAGAACAGGATAAGTTCGCCTGCGAATTGGGAAACAGTTGTTTTATGAAGCGTTGGGAGATCGACCTGGGGATGATAGAAGACGTAAAATCCATGCTGGCAAAAGACAAAGACTCCGCGGAAAAATTCTTCAGGTTTACTTCCTCAAACATGGATAACGTGGACTTAAAAAGCATTTTTATCGCGGCCAAGGCAAAGGATCCCGTGGCCTGCGCTGCGTTGGATAAAGCGGCAAAAAGGCTTGGAATAAAGACTTCTTTCCTGGTTAATTTCTTAAACCCTGAAATGGTGGTTGTGGGAGGGGGATTGGAAGAAGCCGGCGATGAATTCCTTAACAGGATGGTTTCAACAGTCAAGGATTGGGCTTTCAGGGAAAGCACAAGCGACCTGAAGGTGGTCTATTCCCAGCTCAGGGAAAATGCCGTGGCTCTCGGAGCGGCAAGCCTTGTGATGGAAAAAATATTCGCTCAACTTTAAGATTTATTCCGGAAAACCCGCGGATAAACCGTGATTGATATAATTCGCCTATTGCTATAATAAAGGAGGCATGGATGCTGCAGAAGTCAAAAATTATGATCCTCGCGCTGGCAGCTGTGGTAATAATAGTTTTATTCCTAAATATTCAGACTTTTAGCGCTCAGAAAAAAGCCGAGAGAGAAAGAGACGAAGCCAGAAATAATTATTCTTCTTTGCAAAAGGACTTCGGCGCGCTCAAGGAGAACTTCCGCAGCCTGGATGATAAGAAAAGGGCGGTAGAGGCCGATCTGGCCAAGCTTAAAGACGAAAAAGACGAACTGCAGAAAAAGTTCGATACGGTAAGCCAGGAAAGAGAAAAGCTGGTGGCAGAATTACAGGCTAAAACTCAAAGCGCCGCTGCTGCGATGCAGGCGGCGACAGAGGAAGCCAAGAAGCCGGCCGTGCCTTCCGTCAACAGCAGCGGGGAAGATACATACTGGGCCGGGATCTTGAAAGCCAAGACCGAATTGGAAGTGCAGTTGAACAATGCCCGCGCGGAATTAAAGAATATGCAGATAAATAATGAACAGCTGAACCGCGAGAAATCCGGCCTTGAGCTCGATATCAAGAATTTTACCCGTCAGGGCGATGAGCTGAAGCAGCAGTCCGACTACTATCAAAAGTTGATGGACAGCCTTTCTCAGGAACTGGTGAGGGAGCGTAATAACAAGATCCAGATCGAGAACAATTCCAAGGCCATAAAGAATGAGAATTATACCCTAAGGCGGCAGTTAAGGGGGCTTAGCGAGCGTAAGATCGACCTGGAAAGGAAGCTCGCGGACCTGCAGGTAAAAAGCAGGAGCCTGGAAGACAATTATAACAAATTGCAATCGCTCTTGAAAGATAAGCTTAACCAGATAGATGAGTTGAGCAAGCAGGCGGATTTTGGCAGGAAAGGAAAGCTGGCGGAAGAAGAAAGTAAACCCGTTTCGGAATCAGTGGAACTTCCTCCTATAGTAGTGCATCCGCAGCAGCAAGGCTCGGCCTCTGAAGGCAATTCTCAAAAAGGAGAGGTGCTTCTGGTCAATAAAGAAAACAATTTCGTCGTGGTCAACCTGGGAGATAATTCCGGATTAAAAGTAGGCGATATCCTTCAGGTGACCAGGGAAGATAAGTCCATCGCTAGCGTCGAGGTAATACAGATACGCCGTAATTTCTCCGCCTGAGATATAAAGAAAGAAGATGTGCCCATAAGAGTGGGCGATAAAATCCAATAGGCATTTCCCTCGCCCCCTTGAAGATCCGGGGGGCTCTTAAAATAATGGCACGCGAAAAGAAAAACCCCTCCGGTTCCATTTCCATAAAACATGTCGCAGCTAAAGCCGGCGTATCCATAAGCACGGTTTCCCGCGTAATCAATAATCTTCCTACCGTCAAGGGTAAAAACCGGGCGAGGGTAATGGAAGTGGTAAAAGAATTGAAATTCCAACCCTCTGTTTTCGCCCAGCGCCTCGCTACGGGGAAAAGCAATGTCATCGCGCTCGTCGTGCCCCGCTACGAAGGCATATTTTATTCTTTTTACGCGTTGGAGCTGATACGCGGCATCGGCACGCTTTGCGGGGCATTAAAATTAGACCTTTTGCTTCATTTGACGGACAGCCGTTCCCCCCTGCATTTAAAAGGGGTCGGGGGAATAATTTTCGCGGATGTTATCGGCAACAGCCAGCAGCTGCAGGAGGCGCTGGACTGCCTCATCCCCACGGTCGTGATAAATAATTATCTGGAGGACGTGGAGGTGACCTGTATTGCCGTGGATAATATCGGAGGGGCAGAGAGCGCGGTTGATTATCTGGCGGGCCTTGGGCACAAAAAAATCGCGCATATAACCGGGGATTTGGTTACCCAGGCAGCCGCCCACCGCCTGGAAGGGTATAAGCGGGCGATGGAAAGGAATAACCTTAAATTCTCCTCGGAATATGTCCTGAAGACCGATTATTCCAGAGGCCAGGCGCGCGCTGCCGTGGAAAAAATGCTGCATCTTTCCGATCCGCCCACCGCGGTATTTGTCGCTTCCGATTCGATGGCCCTTGAAGTAATGGCCGTGGCAAGAGAATCAGGCAGAAATATACCCGGGGATCTATCTATCGTAGGTTTTGACGACAACCCTTCCGGGCTTTACGGGCCGGTGTCCTTGACTACGGTAAGGCAGCCTTTGATCAGGATGGCTGAAGACAGCGTCAAGAAATTGAACTTGCTGATCAGCAGTAAAAAAACTAAAATCGAGAAAACTTTTCTGCCGACTGAATTGGTAATAAGAGATTCCTGTCAGCCTTTAAAAACCCCTAAACCCCTTTAACTTAACACTACTTATTGTGCTTTTCCCATCGATATATACAATATATTGTATTTTTAGCTTGACAGAGAATTCACTAATGATATACTTGAATCCGGGGCAGAAAAAATTTAATAACTTTATCCAAAATTCGGAGGTGATATGGATATAAAGCTTTCCGAGAACGCTTTGAAGGTATTGGAGAGAAGATACCTTAAAAGAGATGAGTCGGGGAAGGTGGTCGAGACGCCGGAAGAAATGTTTTCCCGCGTAGCGGAGGCGATCGCGGCCGCGGACAAAGCTTACGGCAGGAGTGAAAAGGAAATCGCCAAGCTAAAGAACGCTTTTTATGAAGCGATGACTTCCCTGGAATTTGTGCCGAATTCACCGTGTCTTATGAACGCAGGAAAAGAGTTGGGCCAGCTTAGCGCCTGTTTTACTCTCCCCATCGAAGATTCGATGGAATCTATATTCGAAACGTTAAAGGCCACCAGTCTTATTCATAAATCAGGAGGCGGTACAGGTTTTTCTTTTTCAAGGCTAAGACCCAAGAACGCGGTAGTAAAAACCACCGGAGGGATTGCCTCGGGCCCTATTTCATTCATGAAAGTTTATGACGCCGCGACAGAGGCGGTAAAACAGGGCGGTACCCGCCGCGGGGCGAATATGGGGATCTTGAGGGTCGATCATCCTGATGTCTTGGAATTCGTAACCTGCAAGGAAAACAACAAGATGATCACTAACTTCAACATCTCCGTCGCAGTCACCGATGAATTCATGAAAAGGCTGGAGAAAAATGAGAATTATGATTTAATCGATCCCCATTCGCAAAAACCGTTTAAAAGCATAAGCGCTAAAGAAGTTTTCGATCTGGTGGTAAAACAAGCGCATAAAAACGGCGAGCCGGGAGTGATTTTCATTGACCGTATTAATCAGGATAATCCTACCCCGAAACTGGGAAAGATCGAAAGCACTAACCCTTGCGGCGAACAGCCTCTTCTGCCTTATGAGAGCTGCGATCTCGGCTCGATAAACCTGGACAGGATGTTTAAGGTGGGCAATTCAGGCGTCGAGATAGACTGGGAAAAATTAAAAAGAATAACCGCCCTGGCCGTGCATTTCCTGGATAACCTGATCGACGTGAATAAATTCCCCCTGCCGCAGATCGAGAAGGCGACGAAAGTAACCCGTAAGATCGGCCTTGGCGTTATGGGCTGGGCCAGTTTATTGATACGCCTGGGCATTCCTTATAACAGCGAAGAGGCGGTGGCCCTTGCGGAAAAAGTGATGTCTTTCATCTTGGATGAATCGACGGTTAAATCGCAGGAATTGGCTAAAGAAAAAGGGACATTCCCCGCTTACAAAGGAAGCACGTGGGACAGGAAAAATATCCCCATAAGGAACGCGACATTGACGACTATAGCTCCGACGGGCACGATCAGTATTATCGCCGGGCCGTGTTCTTCCGGTATCGAACCTCTCTTTGCCATTGTCTATTACCGCAACGTTATGGATAACGATAAACTCGTTGAGGTGGAGCCTTTATTCGAAGAAGTCGCCCGCAAAAGAGGTTTTTACAGCAGGCAGTTAATGGAGAAAATCGCGGAAAGCGCGTCGCTGCATGAGATCGAAGGGATACCGGAAGACGTAAAAAGGATCTTCGTCACCGCCCACGATATTTCCCCGGAATGGCACGTAAGGATGCAGGCGGCCTTTCAGAAATACGTGCACAACGCGGTTTCAAAAACAGTTAATTTCCCGAACAGCGCGGCAATAGACGATGTCAGTAAATCCTATTTATTGTCTTACAAGTTGAATTGCAAAGGCATTACAGTTTACCGCGACAGGAGCCGAGAGGAGCAGGTGTTGAACATCGCCCATAAGCAGCCCGAGGCCCGCGTACAGGAGTCAAAACTTGAAGTCGGCAAGATCGCTCCGCGCCCGAGGCCTGAGGTCATCACCGGCACGACCACGAAAGTCGCCACCGGATGCGGTAATTTGTATGTGACTATAAATATTGACGAAGAATCAAAGCCTTTCGAGCTCTTTACCCAGATGGGGAAAGCCGGCGGCTGCGCCGCTTCTCAGCTGGAAGCTTTGGGCAGGATGGTTTCCCTGGCTTTTCGCTCCGGCATCGAAGTAAAATCCATAATCGAACAATTGCGTAATATCCGTTGCCCGTCTCCTTCCTGGGAAAAGGGCCAGCGGATATTCTCCTGCGCGGACGCGATCGCGCGCGTAGTCGAGAAAAGGCTGGTTAGCGACCAACAGGACGCGATGAAGCTGGAGATGGTAACTTCAGCCATGAAGCATTCATCCGAAGAAGAGTCCGTCTCTGACACTGAAAGCAGCCCCCGCGGAGAGATTGTGGGCGTTTGCCCCGATTGCGGAGGGGCGCTGCGCCATGAGGAAGGCTG
>JAQULD010000022.1 GCA_028719045.1 Candidatus Omnitrophota bacterium
AGGCCTTTCCGAAAAGCCCCAAAGGCGGCTGCTTGAACTGCACGTAGATCTCGGTAGCGCGTTTACGCATGCGCTTGCCGGTCCTGACATAAAAAGGCACATCGGAAAAGCGCCAGTTATCGATATAGAACTTCCCCGCGAAAAAAGTGGGAGTATCGGATCCGGGAGAGACAGCTTTTTCTCCGCGATAGCCCGGGACCTGTTTTCCGGAGATCGAGCCTCCGGCGTATTGCCCGCGCACCATGAATTTATCGATATATTCCGTATCCAGCGCCCGGAAAGTCCTGAAGACCTTTTCCTTCTCATCCCGGATCAAATCGGCTTCGAAACCTACAGGAGGCTCCATCGCCACTAACGCGACCAGCTGCAGTATATGGTTCTGGACAATATCCCTGACTACACCGGACTGTTCATAAAAAGCCCCCCTGTGTTCTATACCGATATCCTCAGCCACAGTGATCTGGATATGATCGATATAACGCCTGTTCCATAACGGTTCGAAAATACTGTTGCCGAACCTGAAATAAAGTATGTTCTGTACCGTGTCTTTTCCCAGGTAATGGTCGATACGGTAGATCTGTTTTTCCTCAAAAGCGCCAAGCAGCAGTTTATTTAACCCGGAGGCGGACTCCCTGTCCACACCAAAGGGCTTTTCCACTATTATCTTGCTCGTGTACGGGCCTTTGCAAAGATTAACTTTCTTAAGTTGAGAGACAACAGCCGGCAATAGTTTTGGGGGAATGGCCAGATAAAACAACAGGTTAAACTCGCTTTCAGAAAACCTTGAACCCGCCAGGTATTCGCATATCTTCCTGTAAACATCTTCTGTGCCCAGGTCACCGGATATATAGCCGAGATGCCTGGCGAACGCGTTATATTTTTCCGTATCGAACTGTTCGGGAGAATTCTTATTTATAGCGGCGCCGATAAATTCCCCGTATTGCGCGTCCGAAAATTCCGGCATTCCCATTCCGATGATAGCGAAATCGGAAAAATATTTTTCGTCGCAGTAAAGGTGGTATAAAGCGGGCAGAAGCTTTCTCTGGCTTAAGTCTCCTGACCCGCCGAATATGATCATCACAAAAGGCTTAACCTTAGCCTTGACTTTATTTTCTTCCACTGCCCTTCCTTGGTTTGGCCGTTATCATAAACATTTTCTCGATCCGCTCTATTTTTTTGAGCCTCCTGGCGTGCCTTCCTCCGGCAAAACGCGCTTTAAGCCAGGTTAATACGATTTTCCTGACTTTCCCGCGCTCAAAAGGCCGCCCCCCCAATACCAGGACGTTAGCGTTATTATGCTCTTTACTTAACCTGGCATCCCGGGCATTACAAACCAGCGCCGCGCGTATACCAGGGAATTTGTTCGCGGCGATAGAAGCGCCGATCCCGGTACCGCAGGCAAGGATCCCGATTTTATTCCCGCCGCTTTTGACCTCCAGGGCCACTTTTTTAACGTAATCCGGATAATCGTCGCGCTTCTCTTTAAAATAAGCGCCCGCGTCGCAAACGCGGTAATTCAGGCCTTGCAAAAACATTTTTATGAACTCTTTTGCCGCGAATCCGGCGTGGTCAGCGCCTAATACGATCTCTTCCTTTTTCATTTAAATCCGCGCGTTCGCTTTTTTATAAAGCGCTCTTATATTTTTTATAATATCCCCGGAAAACACCGCTTCTCCGGCAATAAGCTCATCCGCCCCCGCTTTTACCACTAACGGGATATTTTTAAGATTAATGCCTCCGTCCACCCCTATCGGGACCTCCAGCTTCTTATTTTGAAGCATCCTCTTTACATCCGCCACTTTATCTTCCATGCCTTTTATGAACAGCTGGCCGGAGAATCCGGGCTCAACCGCCATGATCAGGATATAATCCAATTCTTTGGCTAAAGTTTCGATAAAGTTTAGGGCTGTTTTGGGTTTAACAGTTATCCCGTTTTTAAGCTTAAGACGCCTGATTTCCTTTAACGTTTTCCTGAAATTACAACAGGCCTCTTCGTGTATGATGATCCCGTCCACGCCGGCCCTCTTAAAATCCTCAAGGTAGAGTTCAGGCCTGTCTATCATCAAATGCGCCTGGAAATAAAGAGCGGTTATTTTCCTGATAGACTTTATAAGCTGCGGCCCGAAACTTAGATTGGGCACGAAATGGCCGTCCATGACATCGAGATGCACTTTAACGCATCCGGCGCGTTCGATCTTTTTTATCTGCCCGCGCAGATCGGAGAAGTCCGCCGCCAAAAGCGAAGGCAGGATCTCTACTTTTTGCATAAGGTCCCGGTTTTTTCTTTTAATGTATCAAGTAAAGAATCAAACGACTTCACGAAAGCTTCCACCCCGTCTTTTAAAAGCTGCTCGCATACTTTGTCGATGTCGACCCCCGCCCCTTTTAATTTTTCCAGGTCTTTTTGGGCTTGCGCTAAATTACCGGAAGTAAGCGCGTCTTTGCACTGGCCGTGGTCCAGGAACGCCTGGAAGGTCTTGATGGGCACGGTATTCACCGTGTTGCGGCCGATAAGCTCGGAGACATACTTGACATCGTTATAAGCGGGATTCTTGGTGCTGGTCGACCCCCAAAGCAGCCTTTGGATATTTACGCCCTTGCTTTTAAGCTTTTCTAACTCCGGAGAGAAAAACATCTCCAGGTATTTTTTATAAATCACTCCGGAATTGGCAACCGCGGCCTTTCCTTTTAATTCGGGGACGTTTATCAGGTTATCCGCAGCGGAATCGATCCTGGAAACAAAAACACTGGCAACTGAATGCACTTTTCCGGCATCTTGCCCTGATTGCGCGAAACGGGTAATGCCTTTTATGTAGGCGTTAGCCGCGTCCACATACTGCTGGAGCGAAAATATCAGCGTCACATTTATATTGATCCCGCCCGCTACACATTCTTCGATGGCAGGAAACCCTTCTTTTGTGGCGGCGATCTTGAACATGACATTGGGCCTGTTTACCGTTTTAGACAGCCTTTTAACCTCGGCGATGGATTCCGCGGTCTTATATGAAAGCTTCGGGTTTATCTCCAGGCTCACAAACCCGTCCAGCCCTTTTGTATTCAGGTATACCGGCAGGAACATGTCCGCGGCGGCCTGGATATCCCTTATAGTCAAAGCGTCGTAAATCTGAAAGGGATATTGCGCCAGGTAACATAATTCATTCAATTGTTTGTCGTAAACATCGCTTTCTTTTATAGCCTTGTCGAAAATAGTCGGGTTTGAGGTCATGCCCTTAAGCCCAAGGTCTATCATTTTTTTGAGGGAGCCGTCTTCTATCATCGCGCGGCTGATATCATCCACCCAGATGCTTTGCCCGAATTCCGCTAATTCCTTGATAACTGTCTTCGCCATTATTCTCCCCCTTATTTTCTTTTCACCGCTTTTTCCGCGGCCTTCGCGATATCAACGGCTTTTAAATTGTATTTTTCCAGCAAGCCTTCGGGATCTCCCGATTCCCCGAAGGAATCCATCACCGCCACCATTTCCACCGGCACAGGGAAATTAGCGCTTAATGATTCACATACAGCGCTTCCCAGCCCGGCGTTTATTTGATGTTCTTCGGCAGTCACGACAGCCCCCGTTTTAGAAGCGTACTTAAAAATCATTTCTTCATCAAGCGGTTTTATGGTATGCATATTGATCACCGCGGCGCTCAAGCCTTTTTCGGAAAGGATGTCCGCCGCCAGAAGCGACTCGGAAACCATGAGGCCGCAGGCAATGATCGTAACATCTTTACCTTCTCTTAAGACATTTGCCTTTCCGATTTCAAACGGGTCTGATTCCTTTGTAATTACCGGGTATGGGACACGCCCCGTGCGCATGTAAACCGGGCCGCAGAAACTGGCCATCGCCCGTGTCGCTTTTTTGGTTTCTACAGCGTCGCAAGGGGCGAGCACTACCATGTTAGGTAAAACCCGCATAATCGCGAAATCTTCCAGGCACTGGGCGGTAGCCCCGTCCTGTCCCACCGTAAGTCCGGCGTGAGACCCCACTAATTTGACATTGGTCTTGTTGTAACAGACGGATATCCTGATTATCCCATAGGCGCGGTCTGTAAGGAAAACCGCGAAGCCGCAGGCAAAAGGGATAAGCCCCATCTGGGACAAACCTACGGCCACACCCACCTCATCCTGTTCCGCGATACCCAGGCTAAAAAATCTTTCGGGAAATTCTTTTTTAAAATACTCGGCGCGGGTGGAATCTTCCAGGTCATCCGATAATGCAACGACCAGTTTGTTCTCCCTGCCTAATTCAACAAGCGTTTCGCCAAAGGCGTCTCTTGGGGCCTTCATCTCCCACATGAATTACCTCCCTATTTCTTTCAGTGCTTTTTCCAGCTCTTCTTTATTCGGGGCCCTGCCATGCCATTTCGACTGGCCTTCCATAAAACTGACCCCTTTACCTTTTATAGTATGAGCGATGATCATGGTTGGTTTACCCTTTTCTGCGCCGAAGGCATCAAGCGCCGTGATCAGGCTGGAAAAATCGTGTCCGTCCGCTTCTAAGACGCGCCAGCCGAAACTGCGCCATTTATCCGCGAGCGGTTCTTCAGCCTTTATTTGTTCCACCGGTCCGTTCTGTTGAACTCCGTTGCGGTCAAGGATCGCGCAGAGGTTATCCAGCTTGTGGTGGCCGGCGGTCATCGCCGCTTCCCAAACCGAGCCCTCCTGTATTTCACCGTCTCCCAGCAGGCAGTAGACCTTAAGTTTGGCTTTTCTTAACCTGGCGCCTAACGCTATACCGCAGGCAACCGATAATCCCTGGCCAAGAGACCCCGTGGAAAGCTCCACTCCCGGCACGCCTGTGTAGACATGGCCTTGCAAGAGGCCGTTCAATTTCCTGTAACTTTTCAGTTCTTCTTTAGGGAAAAATCCGCGGTTGGAAAGTACCGTGTATACCGCGGCGCTGGCGTGGCCTTTGGACATAATAAATCTGTCCCTTGCCGGCCAGCCCGGATCCTCCGGCTTAATGTTTAATTTATAAAAATAAAGCGCGGTCAATATCTCCACGCAGGATAAAGACCCTCCGGGATGACCGCTTTCCGCCTCATAGATCATTTGCAGTATCTCTCTTCTAAACTGCCTGGCCATTTCCATAAATTTTGAGATATCCGGTGGTTTCTTTTCCATTTGCCTCCTTTATTTCCTGAATTTATCTTTTTTTATTGCGTGTCCCCCGAATTCATTGCGTAAAGCCGCGATCACCTTATCGCTGAAAGAACTTTTTTGCCTGGAACGCAGGCGCGCCAAAAGTGATAGGGTTATTACCGGAGCGGGAATATTCCCGCTTACGGCCTCGGCTACAGCCCAGCGCCCTTCTCCGGAATCTTCCACATAACCTTTGATACCGCGCAGATTTTTATCTTTTCCGAACGCGTCTTCGCAAAGAGAAAGGATCCAGGAGCGTATAACGCTTCCGTGGTTCCATAAATGAGAAATTTCCTTCAGCCCTAAATTAAACTCCTTTTTCCCATTTAGCAGCGCGAACCCCTCAGCGTATGCCTGAAGCAATCCGTATTCTATGCCGTTATGCACCATTTTTACAAAATGGCCGGCTCCGCTTCTGCCGACATAGGCATATCCGTCCCCTGCCGCCAGCGCTTTAAATACCGGCTCTAATTTCTCAAAGGCTTTCTTTTCGCCTCCGACCATAAAACAATACCCTTCTTTTAGGCCCCAGACTCCGCCGCTGGTGCCGGCGTCCAGAAAAATAACGCCCTTCTCTTTAAGCCTGTCCGCTCTTTTCATAGAATCCTTGTAATAAGAATTACCTCCGTCAACCAGGATATCCCCTTTTGACAGGACCGTAGATAAAGCTTGAATGACTTCATCGGTAGGCTTTCCCGCGGGCACCATCACCCAGATTATTCTTGGTGTTTTTAATTGGTCAACCAGGTCTTTGAGCGATTCCGCGGTTTTCACGCCGGTTTTTTTTGCCGCTCTCCTGGCTCGCGTGTCGAGATCATAGGCGACTACGCTGTGTTTTTTCCGCACGAGCCTTTCCGACATGCTCAACCCCATTTTACCTAACCCCACAAAGCCTATCTGCATTTATCCTCCTTGTTCCGGGTAAAACCGCCAGTTCCTGGAAATTATGATCCTGGCGCCGTGATGGTGCCATATATATACCCAGGCCCACCTGAGTAAAACCACCACCCGGTTCTCAAATCCGGTAAGAAACCAGATATGGACAATAAGCCAGATGATCCAGGCGAAAAATCCTCCGAATTTAAGAGGGCCGATCTCTACGATCGCTTTGCTTTTGCCGATAGTGGTCGCCTTGCCTTTATCGAAATATTTGAAATTTTTCCTGGGCAGGCCTTTCAACTCTCTTAAAATATTCTTGCCGGCAAAAGTACCCTGTTGAAGGGCAACGCTCGCTACTCCCGGAAGAGGCTTGCCGTCTTTATCCGGACAATTGGCCTGATCTCCAAGCACAAATACTTCCGGGTAACCTTTTATGCTTAGATCAGGCCCCACGGTAACCCTTCCCGCGCGGTCAAGATCCATGCCCAGCGTTTTATTTATGGCGCTGGCCTCGACACCGGCTGCCCAAAGCACGGTTTTAGCTTCTATCTTTTCATTCCCTATTTCCACCCCGCTCTTGTCGATGTTAGTTACCCGCGACTGGGTCCTGACTTCTACTCCCAGGCTCTCCAGGTCCTTTTGGGCTCTTTTGGACATTTTCTCGGAAAATGGGGGTAGAATACGATCCCCTGCTTCGATCAAGACCACGCGCATTTTCTTCGCGCCTAAGTTCCGGAAATCCCTGTTTAAAATAAACCTTCCCATTTCGGAGATCGCTCCCGAAAGCTCTACGCCTGTAGGCCCGCCGCCCACAATAACAAAAGTAAGCATCTTATTCACGCATTTATCATTACATTCTCTCTCAGCGGCTTCAAAGCCCTCCAGCACCCTGTCGCGGATCTCGACCGCCTGTTCCAGGGTCTTTAATCCCGGCGCGTATTCCTCCCATTCGGTATGCCCGAAATATGAATGCTTCGCGCCGCAGGCCATGATAAGGTAATCGTAGGAAATCTCTCCATAGTCGGTGGTGACTTTTTTATTCTTCAGGTCCACGGACCTGGCTTTTTCCTTAAGCACTCTGACGTTTCGGTATTTAGAAAATATGCAGCGGATAGGCACAGCTATATCCGGAGAACTAAGGGCGGCAATGGCGACCTGATAAAGCAAAGGCTGGAAAAGATGATAATTCCTCTCATCGATAATAGTAATTTCCAGGTCCTTGTTCCGGCACAACGCTTTTACCGCGTTTACCCCGGCGAAACCGCTTCCCAAAACCAGGATTTTTTTCATTTTATTTAATCGCTCCGCGTAAGGTGTCTTCTGTCACTCTTTCCCCCTTTAAGATAAGCTTTCGCGCGGCTCCGACTTTTTTCCACACATTGCATAACATAACGCCTCTGACTAAATCATCCTTTAAATAATAAATAACCCCTTTACGGTTTTCCTCCTGCCAATCCGCGAATGTTTTTAAGCTGGAATCGATCTCTCCCGCCGCCTCATAGCCGAACTCAAACAGATCGGAGAAAAAATACGGGATATAGTCGAAAGGAAGCCCTCCGCCGGCCATATTCTCTCCGGCGTGTTTGCCCTGTTTCAAAGCATTGTCCCAATGCTCTACGCGCATACTTCTGCCCAAAGCCTTGCAGGGAAAAAAACAATTATCTCCCGCGGCATAGATATCAGGGGCGGAAGTTTGCAGGAATTCGTTGACCACGATTCCGTTGTCAGTTTTTAAGTTCGCCTTTACCGCGAGTTTAATTTCAGGGCTAAGGCCGATGCCGACTATCAGGATATCGGACAATTTCTCCTTTCCCTTTTCCGTGCGGGTGAGGAACTTTCCCTCATTTTTCTCGATAGATAGCGGCTTATCCTCACTTAAGACCTCCACGCCTTTCTGGATGTAATACGCCTGTATCGCCTCGGAAAGGTAATCAGGAAAGACGCGTTTACAAATATAACTTTCCGGGAAAAGCATGCTTACTTTTATTTTATTCAGATTAAGCGCGGCGGCGATCTCTGAACCGATAAATCCTCCGCCTATGACAAGCGCGCTCTTTCCTTCCTGCGCCTGCGCGCGTATACGCTCGTAATCATCGAGATAACGGTAATAAGAGATTCCGTCCAGGTCCCCTCCCGGTATCGGCAATACCCGCGGCCTTCCGCCGGTTGCCAGCAGCAGTTTTTCGTATTTATATTCATTGCCGGAACTATCCGTGACGTTTTTTTTGGCGGGATTGATGGCGGTTACCGACACCCCGATTTTAAGTTCTACTTTGTTTTCTTCATAGAATGCCGGTTCATTGATAAAAATACCTTCTTTTTGCATTTGCCCGGTCCATAATTTTTTGGAAAGCGGCGGCCTGTCATAAGGCAGATACTTCTCATCCCCGAATACAACGATCGGGTTATCTTTATCCAGGTCTCTTATTCCCTCTATCGCCGAAGCTCCGGCAAGCCCCGCTCCCGCAATAATGTATTTGTAAGCTGATTTTTCCATAATCCTCCTGTTATAACTCCGGGAAATTAAGTGGTTTAAGAGGCAGGCTTGAATTCCCAGGAGCTTAAATTATCCTTATCATCGAAATAAAGGTAAACTTTATCGGTATGGAAAAACCTTGTCGGCATGCGATAAAGACAACACTCACTGACATTGATATTCTTTCCGCACTCCGGGCTTCCCCAAAGAATGGGCTCGCCGTAACGGATTAAGATGTCATTTTTAGAAACCCCCTTTTCAAGGCCGTTGTTTTTGACATCTTTTTTCAATTTGGCGAAATATTCTTCATGTTTATCCACGTAATCCTTTATCTCAGCCTCATTCTTAGAATACCTCATAAGCATCATCACTTGCTCATGGCGCTGGACTGAGCAACCGGACAGCAAAAGTACAATTTGATAAAAAACCAGAAATATAATGGTTAATTTTAGTTTATAGTCCATTTGTTTGTAAGTATAACCCCTATATTTGAATTATTGAATAGCCGCCTTCGCCTTTTTTTTGACTTTCTTCCACCCTGTTATTTATAGGCCTGGAGGCGATAAGATGCTTGATTTGTTTTTTAAGAGGTGTGTCTGGGATTAATGGTCTTGTTCGGGGAGGATGGTTTCTTTTTTTTCTTTGTCCTTATTTCCATTATAAATCATCCTGGTGACTTTTAAAGCGACAAAGACCGCGATAACGCAAAAGACGATCAGGAGAGTTTCTTTCTTGTAATGCATTATTTTGGTACCGAAAAACGAAAGCAGGAGTATCCGCGGGATTACCCCTACCAAAGTGCAGATAATAAAAGGGACAAGCGGAATATTGGTAATGCCGGAGGCGATGGAAAAGACCTTAAACGGGACAATGGGCAGGACCCTTCCAATCAAAACGCCCCAGGCGCCGAATTTTTTCGCGAAGGCTTCCGCTTTATAAATGTGGTGAGGTTTTATGAGGATGAATTTGCCGAATTTCAGGATCACGGGCAAGGCGGCGTAACGGCCAAGCAAATAACCCACGATCGCGCCTAACGTAGAGCCAAGCGCGCCGAATATCATGATCGAAACCAAAGGTATGCCCATGGCGCCTGCGCCGAGCAATATCACTTCCGAAGGGATAGGGACTATGCTCGACTCCAGGAACATGGCGATAAAAACCCCGAAGTCGCCTAAATTACCAACCATCACCGCTATATGCTCATTCAAAACATGTTCGATCATCTAACCGGATATCTCCTGAGAGCGAATTAAACTACCTATATGTGAAAGCTATTTTATTATACGCTACATAACTCAAATATCAAGGAAATAGGATACGGGAATGCGAATTACGCCTTGATGAAATATTTCTTTTTAAAATACAACGCTACATTAACCAACGCGATTAAAACCGGCACCTCAACCATAGGCCCAATTACCGTAGCGAATGCCTGCCCGGAATTGATGCCAAAAATAGCTACCGCAACCGCGATCGCCAGCTCAAAATCATTGCTTGAAGCGGTAAATGAAACAGCTGTAATTTCGGCGTAATTGGCTTTTAGCTTTCTGGCAATAAAAAAAGTTGAAAACCACATAATAAGGAAATATGCCACAAGCGGGGCCGCAATCCTGGCCACATCCAAGGGGAGCCTCACGATATATTCACCTTTCAAAGAAAACATAACGATTATGGTAAATAAAAGAGCTACTAATGTAACTGGGCTTATCAGAGGGAGAAAAACACTTTCATACCAATGCATGCCCTTGACCTTGAGAAGAGAAAAGCGCGTTACGACCCCGGAAATAAACGGGACACCTAAATAGATAAAAACTGTTTTTGCTGATTCCCACATTGACACACTGACATTAATGCCTTTGGCAAGGCCAAGCTTATTCAGGGCAAAAGTAACAAAAATATAAATATAAACCGCATAGAAAAGTACTTGAAATATCGCGTTGAAAGCAACCAGCCCAGCCGCAAGCTCCCGGTCTCCTTCGGCAAGTTCGTTCCAAACGATCACCATGGCAATGCACCTTGCCAGCCCGACGATAATAACTCCCACCATATATTCCGGGTAATTGCGAAGGAAAATAACGGCTAAGGCAAACATTATAACCGGGCCTACAACCCAGTTCTGAAGAAGGGAAAATCCGAGAGTTTTTTTGTTTTGTAATATCTTGCCGATCTCCTCATATTTGACCTTGGCCAAAGGCGGGTACATCATTAGGATAAGCCCGACAGCGATCGGAATATTTGTCGTACCGACCTGAAACCTGTTCCAGAAACCGGCTATCTGCGGATATAAATATCCGGATAACACCCCTAAAGCCATGGACAGAAAGATCCATAATGTCAAAAATCTATCCAGGAATGGCAATTTTTTCGTGATGCCTTCCGGCATAATGCGCCTCTCTATACTATCCTTAAAAGATATAACGAAATATAATACAAACCCACCAGAATAAATAACACTGCGGTGATTTTACGCATATAATGTTCCAATTTCGTCAAGCGATTAAACCAGCGGCCAAGCGAAGACACTCCTAAGGCAAAAAAAAGCGCGAATAATAAAACAGGAAGGCCTGTTCCTATCCCGTAAAGAAAAGGTAGCATGCCCCCCAGCTTATTGTTAAGCGCAAGCGGGATAAGACTTCCGAAAAAAAGCGCCGCTGATACCGGGCAAAAAACCAAAGCAAAAACAAAACCTAAAATAAACGAACCTTTGATCCCCGAATCGGCTATTTTTTCCTGATGTTTTTGCGAAAGGGTAAGGCTCGGCATGTTGAATTTAAACAAATCCAGTAAAACCAGCCCCGTCACGACCATAACGGGGCCAAATAACTTATTCATGTATTTCTGCAGAAAATTAGCCAACACCGGTACACTTAGCAGTGAATTGATAATGATTATTCCTAAGGCCGCATAGGAAAACATTCTCCCCGCCGTATAAAATAAACCCGACAAAAACACTGCTTTAGGATGTACGATCTTTTTTGACAAAAAAGAAATTGCAGCTACATTAGTGGCTAAAGGACACGGGCTTATCGAAGTAAGGATTCCCAGCCACAGGGAAGAAACGATACCCAACCAAACCCCATCCATCATCGCTCCTTAAGAAAATCAGCAATTTCTGCCTTAACATAGGAGAAAAACCTTTGTTTATCCATGGCATATTCCCATATTTTTTCCAGGTTCTTTGCCTTTATTTCCTTGCCGTCTTTTACCAAAGATAAAACAAGCGATTTAGTATAAAGCTGATAGTCCTTTACGAAATGCTCATTGGCTTTATCTTCGATGTTAACGGCCCTGAATTCCACCTTGCCGGATACGATCTCGTTTTTGAAATATGTTTCAACAGCTTCTTTTGAATACTGCTCCAACTTATAACAGGTAGGACAGCGCATCGAACTATGGAAATAATATACGGTTATATGATCCGGTTGCAAAAAAGCGGCGCTGGTTTTATTAATTGAAGCGAGGATCCCGAAACTAACCAAGATAACCGCCAGAAAAACGGATATGCTTCTTTTCACTCTTGCCTCCATATCTTATTTTGAAATTATCCTCTTGATCTCTTCTTTACTCAAGACTTGACCCGTTGAAACCACTTTTCCGTCAACCGCTAACGCAGGAGTCAGCATCACACCGTATTCTGTGATCTTGATAATATCATTGACCTTACTGATTTCCGCGGGGACGCCGAGTTCTTTAACCGCCGCTTCGGCGTTAGCGGTAAGCTGTTTACATTTAGGACAACCCATACCTAAAATTTCTATTTTCATTTATTATACCTCCTAATCCCTGAATTATCGCCTTTCCGTAGGATATGAATCATTTAATAATCAGATTAAACAGGTATCCGGTGAAAATTATCCCGGCACCAACTACAGACGCAAAAATAAGCAGTAACTTCAACTTCATGACGCGCTTTAAAATGAGAAACTCCGGGAGCGACAAAGCAGTGACTGCCATCATGAACGCCAATGCCGTCCCCATAGCTACTCCTTTTTCGGTCAGCGCGCTCACCAAGGGTATCACTCCGGCCGCGTTTGAATAAAGAGGGATGCCTATAAGTGTGGCCAAAGGCACCGCAAACCATTTATCAGGTCCGGCATACCTGGCTAGAAAATCTTGGGGGACAAATCCGTGTATCCAGGCTCCTAGACCGATACCCATCACCACGAAAAGCCAAATATGCTTAATGATATCTTTCGTATATTCGCGGGAAAAAATCAAACGCTCTGAGAGCTTCGCCCCTTCTCCCGTATAACAGCAACCTGTTTTTTGATGGCTGATCTTTACAACCAGATTTTCCAATTTTAAATATCCGATAAGAAGGCCTGAGACTATCGCGATCATTAATCCGCTGCCTATATAAATAAATGCTATCTTCCAGCCAAACAACCCCCAAAGCATCACCAAAGCCACTTCATTGATCATAGGTGAAGCCACTAAAAAGGAAAAGGTCACTCCCAACGACACACCTGCCTCCACGAATCCTAAAAAAAGCGGCACCGCGCTGCATGAACAGAATGGCGTAACGATCCCTAACAAAGAAGCCAATATATTTCCCACATACGTTCTTTTATGGCTTAAGATAGCGCGCGTCTTCTCTGGCGGGAAAAAAGTCCTGATAAAAGACACAAAGAAAATAATCACAGCAAGAAGAAGAAAAATTTTAATGGTATCATATAAAAAGAAATCTATTGCCTCAGAAAAAAGAGCGCCTTTAGGCATTTTGAGGTAATAATAAACAAACCAATCAATTAGCGGTTTAATCATTTAGCTTTAACCTTCCTTCCGGACTTGGAAATCCTGCAGCAGCCGCCTTCGATGCGTATTGCCTTGATATTTACCAAACCGTCAGCTATTTTTCTATGAGCCGAAGTTATGATCCTGGAGAATGTCGGACGGGAAATCCGCATTAACTTAGCGGCTTCTACCTGCTTTAGCCCTTCCAGGCAGGCAAGACGTACCGCCTCGAATTCGTCAAGAGAAAGATAGACCCCTTCGCATTTACTCAATGGCTTGCACCGCGGCTTAAAACACATCTCCCCCGGTATGCATTCAACAAATCTGGTTTTTTTAGGCCTCATCGTTTACCTTTGCAGTTATGAACATATGTTCATAACAAGTTTAGCACGCCCGGGGCTATTGTCAACAAAAAAAACAAGCTGCCTCCTCCTCAAACGGAAAGCGCCTGTTTTTTTGAGATCCCCGGAATGCCGGTTCTTTTATGACCGGAGAATCACTATTTTATCCGATGTAACCTTAGCGTTAGGAATAATAATAATCTTATTGTCGCTTGTTTCCAGGATGGTGCTGAAGATCTGTATTTCTTTCACAGATCCGCTTGCGCCGCCTGCTTCGATCTCATCCCCCACTTTAAACGGCTGAAAAAGGATTAACATTACCCCGGCGGCAAAATTTGACAAAGACCCCTGTAAGGCAAGGCCTACCGCTAAACCCGCGGCGCCGATCAGCGCGACAAACGGGGTCGTTTCGATCCCGATCTTGTTTAATACCGCTATAGCGACAAAAATAAGAAGCGAGTAATGAATAATATTCTTAAAAAAAGAAGCCAGTGTCTTATTTAACTTCGATTTTTCCATGGCAACGCCCGCCGCTTTGGAAATAACCCGGGCTAACCATTTTCCAACGATAAATATCAGTACCGCATAGGCAAAGCTCACACCGTATTGCATCACATAACCCATTACCTTATCAAGCATCGTCTGCATCAGAATCTCCTTTTTTTAATTACTCTCCGGCTTCTCCCTTTCTTTCCTCCGGGACGTATATCCTGTACTGGTCAACCATTGTCCTTTCGGGCATGCCCCAGGAAAATCTCAAGGGTTCGACCAAAGCCGGGACCCCTTTATTATTCAGGAACGCGCTTTTTAGCCCCGCTTCGATCTCATCAAAAGCGGTATAACAGATTTTCCAATTTTTTATCCCGGAAATATCTTTATCCCTGAAAAACTCAAGCTGCCGTATTATATCCGAAAACACGCCCACAGCTAAAGCTATAGCCGTGCCCCCGAGGAAGCCGGCGACTAAATAAGGGATCCTGAAAAATACCGCCGTGATATCCGGAATACAAGCTATACCTATCAGGAACAACGCGCTCATTATCAATACTTTTAACATGCCGAGATCAAGGTATTCTTCTTCGCTGCGGCCATTGTTTTTAACAAGTTTATACCCGTATTTAGCGGCGGTATTAAGGATATATTTCGGGCTGAAAATTATCGCGGCATACAAATAAGTGAATACCGCGATCAGAATGAAATATGCCAGGAAATAGAGCAAATTGCCCCGCATTAACAGATTATACATGTTGCGCGCCCCCGTTAATGACGCTAAAACCGCCGGGAACAGGATTACGCTTTGAGCGAAGGATATAGGCGCGTATCCGGTGATTGTGGGCCTTAGATTGAGGGAGATTTTGTTCGATTTTTCGTCCTGGAATTCTATCTGCTTCGACCTGTTGGTAATAAAATAGATCACGTAGATAAAGCCCGCGAAAACAACGGCAAACACGACGGGAGAAAACGGCAATTCGCCATTTTGGCCCAAGTTCAACAGCTGCCTGGCGGCGGCGAACAATTTCAATGGAATAAAGGAAACCGCGATAAGAGCGATGCCGTTGCCGATTCCGTGCCTGGTGATAAGGTCAGCGAAAAAAAGTAAAAGCATGACAGCGGCCGTCATTGTAGCCATACAGGTCAACCTAAAACCAAGCCCCGGAGCCATGGCGACAAGGCGCATCCCTTCGAACCTCGCGGGATTCTCAATCCACAGCCCTATGAAATAAGACTGCAGAAGCGATAATACTATAGTGATTATATACGTGTATTTTGATATTTCTCTTCTCCCGCCCTCTCCCCCGAATGACAACCGCCTTAATTTAGGAATAGCCACAGACGCTAACTGTATGAGTATACAAGAAGAAAAAAATGGCATAAGCCCTAACCCGAAAATCGTAAACCTGTCCAGGGAGCCGCCAAAAACAAGCATTATCACACGGCCGGCCTGGTCATTCGAGATCATCCCCAGGAACTTTTTTAAAGCTTCAAGGTCTAACCCCGGTAAAGGCAAAAGAAAGACCAACCTTAAGAGAACCAACGCTCCTATCGTGATAAATACGCGTTTTCTCATTTCCGCCTGATTCGCGGCCCAGGAAAGAATATTTACCAGGCTGTTATTTTGCTGTTTTTCCGGCATCGCTTGCTCCTTTTCGCTGATTTAAAAACTTAAATGTTGGATGAGACGACACGAATTTTATTTCCATCGATGATTCTATCTTGAAAGGGATAAAAATATCGGTTTCCGGTATCCTCATTTTCCCGGACAACTCGAATTTCAAAGGATAACTCAGGATAGACTCGTTACGTATCAGCTTCGTCCAGACATTGCCTATATTGATGCTGCCTCTTATCTGGCTTGACTGCGAACCCCTGAATAAAGTGCGGGGAATAGCGCTTCTGGCGATCTCATTCCCCTCAAAAGTATTTATGCTGATCACCCCTTCTTCAAGGGCCAAATCAATGCTCAAAGGATTAGAAATGCCTAAAGAAAAATCAACCGATGAATCCCCGAAGATCCTGGATCGTACTTTCGTGAAAATATTGACGTAAAGAGGCCTGGCAATGGTTTCTTTTAACGCTTCAAGATGCAGCACCGCGACCCTGCTATCAACCGGTATGTGCAATCCCAGCGCCTTATAAGTAAACCCGGTGCGTATGAACACGCTTATACTTTTATTGTTCAAAGCTGAAAGGCTAAGATTAATATTTACCGGTGCTTCCAGGTCATGTCCGGAAGTAACGCTCCCGCTTTCCCAATCCAGAACCATTTTTTCCAATACCACTTTATTCTCGCCTAAGATCTCCAGATATATTTTATCCAGGTCAAGGGAACTTTTGGTGGGGTTTTGAATAAGGATTTTACCTGAGACGGCGATCCTGTTATCTCTTAATGAAGGCTCAAGATTGGCAACGATCTGAGGGATTTCAACAGTGTTCTTTCCTACAACAAATCTTGCCAGGGGAGCGCAGCCGGAAACAAAAAACACCAGCAAAAAAAACAGATCGAGCGGGATTATTCCTCTATTGAACTTCATTAGGCGCCTGTATTTTTCTTCTAATCCTTGTTAATGACGCGGATCATTTCGCACAGCCTGCCGTAATCACGCAGGTTAAAATTCATAACGATCCTGGGCAGGTCGGGATATTCCCCCCTCTGCGCCTCTTCTTGAACCGGGCCGGACGGCCTTATTTTACCGCTGGCCAAAATATCTTTAAAATCCCGGTTTAAAACATCCAGAGTCTTCGACGACAGTTTCCTGTTCAACCTTAATACGGTAAGCCCCGTAACATATCTTATAGAATGGTATATCCTGTGGAAATCGACTATGTATTTCACCGCTTCATCCACGCTATTGGCGAGATAAAAAAGTTTCAGGTCCTCTTTTTTGATATAGCCGTTTCTTATTAATTGGTTATTCACAAAACGCATCCAGTCCGCCCAGTATGTCGAGCCTTTTGGCTCCATCAATACTATCGGCCGCGGCTTGGATTTACCGGTTTGTATCAACGTCAGGGCCTCGAATCCCTCGTCGTTGGTGCCGAATCCACCGGGAAAAAGGGTGGTAGCGTCTGTTTCTTTTATAAAAATAAGCTTCCTGGTAAAAAAATATTTAAAGTTGATTATTTTCTCTTTTTCATCT
>JAQULD010000023.1 GCA_028719045.1 Candidatus Omnitrophota bacterium
CAAAGCGGTGAAGGAAGTTTCCGTTGCCACCCCTTTCGGAAAGGCTTCCGATAAATTCATCACCGGAAAACTGGAAGGCAAGGAAGTGGTGTTCCTGCCGCGCCATGCCAGGGGCCACCGCATATCCCCCACTAAGATAAATTACCGGGCTAATATTTACGGGATGAAAAAACTGGGGGTGGACAGGATCATTTCGGTAACCGCCTGCGGCAGCCTCAAGGAAAATATCAAACCCCTCGATTTTGTAGTGGCGGACCAGTTTGTGGACCGCACTAACCACAGCCGTGAGATGAGTTTTTTTGACAATGGGATAGTGGCGCATATTGTATTCGCGCATCCTGTCTGCGGAGAATTAAGCGGGCATATCTTGCGCGCGGGCGCGGCTCTAAAATTAAACATGCATGGCAAGGGCACTTATATAAATATGGAAGGCCCGGCGTTCTCGACCCTGGCGGAATCTAATCTTTACCGCAGCTGGGGCATGGATATAATCGGGATGACCAATATGCCGGAAGCAAAACTTGCGAGGGAGGCGGAGATCTGCTACGCGACCCTGGCCTGTGTCACCGACTATGACTGCTGGTATCCGGGCCACGAGTCGGTAACCGTGGAAATGGTGATCAGCAACCTGCAGAAAAATACCGAGAATGCCAAGAAAATATTATCCGCGGTCGTCAGGAATATCCCTGACGAAAGGCAATGCGGCTGCGGTAATTCCCTGCAATTCGCGATTGTCACGGACAAGAAACTTATCCCGGCGAAAGTGAAGAAAGATTTAAAAGTCATAATAGGAAAGTATATAAAATAATGGAATATAAATCAACTCTCAATCTGCCTAAGACGGATTTTCCCATGAAGGCTGACCTGCCCAAGCGGGAGCCGCTATTCTTAAAAGAATGGCAGGATAAGGGCATCTACAAGCTTATCCGCGATAAATCCAGAGGCAAGCCGAAATATATCCTCCACGACGGGCCTCCGTACGCCAACGGCGATATACATATAGGCCACGCGCTCAATAAAACATTAAAAGACATCGTGGTCAAATATAAGACCATGCAGGGTTATGATTCCCCTTATGTCCCGGGCTGGGATTGCCACGGCCTGCCTATAGAGCACCAGTTGTTCAAGGAACTGAAAATCAGCAAGCACCAGATTACGCAATTGGAATTCAGGAAAAAGGCCCATGACTACGCGATGAAATATGTGGAGAGCCAAAAAGAACAGTTTAAGCGCCTGGGAGTATTCGGCGATTGGGATAATCCTTATCTTACGTTAAGCCATGAATATGAAGAGGCGATTATTTCTTCATTCAATGAGTTATTCAAAAAAGGTTTCATCAAGCGCGGGCTAAAACCGGTTAACTGGTGTTTCAAATGCGAGACCGCCCTTGCCGAGGCTGAAGTGGAATATGAAGACCACACTTCTCCTTCGGTATTCGTAAAATTCAGCCTTAAAGAAAACAATGATTTCAGGAAGGATAGTTTTCTGGCGATCTGGACCACCACTCCCTGGACATTGCTTGCTAACGTCGCTGTAGCTGTGCATCCGGATTTTGTTTATTCATATATCAAGACGGCCAAAGGCAATTTGATCATTGCTAATGTCAGGCTTGCAGTGCTGGCTTCCATGGGCATCGATACCTATGAAGTGATCAGGGAGCTAAAGGGGAGGGAACTGGAAGGATTGGCCTATGACCATCCGTTCGGCTTGCGTTTAGGAAAGGTGGTTCTCGCGGATTATGTCTCATCTGAAGAAGGGACCGGCCTTGTCCATACCGCTCCGGGGCACGGCGCGGAAGATTACCAGACCGGATTGAAATATGGCCTTGAGATCGTCATGCCGGTTGACGCCAGAGGAAAATTTGATGCGAGCGCGGGGGAATTCTCCGGACTAAACGTATATGACGCCAATAAGAATATAATCGAAAAATTACAGTCCCTGGGGCTCTTGCTTTTGGAATCAAAAATTTCACATTCCTATCCGCATTGCTGGCGCTGCAAGAACCCCATAATTTTCAGGGCTACCAAACAGTGGTTCCTGATCATCGGGCATGACAATTTAAGGGATAAGTTGCTTGGCGCTATTAAGGACAGCGTGCAGTGGGTACCCGCGGCGGGGGCGGGCAGAATATCCGCGATGGTCGGTTTACGCCCTGACTGGTGCTTATCGAGGCAAAGGTATTGGGGTGTTCCCGTGCCTGCGCTGGTCTGCGATGAATGCAAAGAGGAATTCTTTAACAGCCAGGTGATCGAGAATTTCGTCGGGTTCTCAGCGAGCGAGGGTTCAGACAGCTGGTTTAGCCGGGAGGTAAAAGATTTTCTCCCTCCGGGATTAACCTGCCCGGTTTGCAAAAAAGGAAAATCTTTCTCTAAAGGCGCCGATATTTTAGACGTCTGGTTTGATTCCGGAGTTAGCTCACAGGCGGTCCTGAAAAAAAGAAAAGAACTCGGATTCCCGGCTGCCCTTTACCTGGAAGGCTCTGACCAGCATAGGGGATGGTTCCAGTCTTCGCTTATCTCCGCCATGGCGATAGACAATACCGCGCCTTTTAAAACTGTGCTTACCCACGGCTTTGTAGTGGACGCAGACGGCAAGAAAATGTCCAAGTCCCTTGGCAATGTGATCTCTCCTTTTGAGATCACCAAGGATTACGGCGCGGATATTTTGAGGATGTGGGTGGCTTCGAGCGACTATAACGAGGATATCCGTATTTCTAAAGAGATCCTCACCCGTTTGTCGGAAGCTTACCGCAAGATCCGCAATACCGCGAAATTCATCTTAAGCAACCTTTATGATTTTGATCCTGATAAGAACAGGGTGGACTATGCTGATCTAAAGAAAATAGACAAGTGGGTACTCTACAGGCTCCAGGATGTTTTGAATTACGTTGAGACCGCCTATGGCGCGGAAGTAAACCCTCTTTTTGAATTCCACAGGGCTTATAAAGGCATATACGATTTCTGCAATGAGGACCTTTCTATGCGTTATCTCGATATGGCCAAAGGGAGGCTTTATACTTCCGGGGCTGATTCTGTGGAGCGCAGGGCCGCTCAGACCGCCATGTATGAGGCCTTGTGCGTTTTAGTGCGGATGATGGCTCCTATTTTAGTGTTCACGGCGGAAGAAATATGGCAGGCTATGCCGAAGGGCAAACTCGATCATGCCGCCCCAAGTGTGCACCTGGCGGATTTTCCCAAGGCCAATCCCGTTTACGCGCAGCGCGACCCGGGACTAAAGCCTGTATTTGACCTTTTGCCTGAAGTTGCTAAATTGCTTGAAGAGTTGCGCTCTAAGGGCGAGATCGGCAGTTCCTTTGACGCGAAATAATTCTATTGACAAGAAGCGAAGAACGTTATACATTTCTATCTAGCTTAAAAGAGGACCTGCCTGAGATTTTTAAGGTCTCTCAGGTGGTGATAACACGCCAGGAAGAAAAATCAAGCGGCGCGCCGCAGTCTTCTGCGCTTTGCGACGTAGCTATTGCCGCTGATAAAGCCGCCGGTGAAAAATGCGTCCGTTGCTGGAACTATTTTCAAGCATTATCGGGAGACAAGGACCATCCATCGATCTGCGGAAATTGTTTAAAAGCCATAGGGGGTAAAAAAATTGAAAAACAAATATGACAAGAAAGAACTGGCGGAATTCAAGAAAATAATCTTGAAGAGAAAAGATGAGATCACGGAGAATATAGACCATATATCCGAAGATACGCTGAAAAAATCCCAGAAGGACGCGGCAGGGGATATTTCAGGTTATTCCTTCCATATGGCGGATGTCGCGACGGACACTTATGACCGTGAATTTTCGTTAGGGTTAGCTTCCAACGAACGGCAGCTTCTTTTCGAATTGGATGACGCCTTGAAGAAAATCGAAGAGGGCACTTTCGGTATCTGCGAAGGGTGCAAAGAAATAATCTCGAAAACAAGGCTGAAGGCCCTTCCCTACGCGCGTTTTTGCCTTAAATGCCAGGAGAAAAGGGAGAAAAAATAATTACCTCTCAAGCGATGATCTTTATCATCGTTTTTCCCATTCTTTGTTTAGACCAGCTCAGCAAATTCATTATCTCCGGAAGACTTTTATTGAACGAATCTATCCCCGTAATAAAGGGGGTATTGTATTTTACCCTTGTCCATAACCGCGGGGCGGCTTTTGGTTTGCTTAAGAACCAGCTCCCTTTGTTTGTTTTTACCGCGATCGTGACCGTGGTTTTGATTTATTCCAACCTTAAGAAACACAGGCTCGGCGGTTTTTCTATCTACAACGTATCATTATGCCTCATCTTGGCGGGCGCGCTGGGAAATTTCATCGACCGCATCATCTTCGGGTACGTTATCGATTTCCTTGATTTCCGCGTCTGGCCCGTGTTTAATCTTGCCGATAGCGCTATTACCGCAGGGGCGGTATTGTTAGGATATACCTTGTTGTTCGATAAGCGCAAAACGTAAAACGTTTTACGTTTACCCCGCACAAACAATAAAAACCCAATTACGCTTGTTTCCATGCAGGAATATACTTTTAAAATATCTGAAGAGGATTCGGGAAAAAGGCTGGACCTGTTTTTGGCCGATTTCTGCCAGGCAAATAAGCTTGGGGTCTCCCGCACGCAGGTCCAAAGATTGCTTCAGGAAGGAAAAATCAGCGTTGAAGGCCTGGAATCCGTAAGCGCGCATTATAAATTAAAACCTGGACATGTAGTCAGGTTTATTTTTGAAGAAAAGAAGGCGCAAAGCCCGGTTTCAGAAGATATCCCTTTGAAAGTGGTTTTCGAAGACGAAGACCTGGCGATAATCGATAAGCCCCGTGGCCTGGTAGTGCATCCTGCCCCGGGCAATTACGAACATACGCTGGTCAACGCCCTTTTGCACCGTTTTAAAAAATTGTCGGATATCAATCCTCAAAGGCCGGGCATAGTGCACAGGCTGGATAAAGAAACTTCCGGGCTCCTGGTCATCGCCAAAAATAATGCCGCGCACCTTTCCCTTTCCAAGCAGTTCTCGGAACACTCGATCAAAAGAAAATATATCGCCCTGGTAAAAGGGAGAATGGAGTTCGAAGAAAACATCGTTGAACTGCCTATCGGACGCCATCCCCATAAAAGGAAAAACATGTCCGTCGGGTTCGGAAAGAACACTAAATACGCCAAGACCCGCTACCGCACACTGAAACGCACAGACGCCGCGAGCCTCCTGGAACTGGAGCCTTTTACCGGCAGGACACACCAGCTCAGGGTACACCTTTCCTACCTTGGCCATCCTATACTTGGCGACACAAAATACGGAAGGAATAATGAGTTCACCCGTCTTGCCCTGCACGCCAAGTACCTGGGTTTTGAACATCCGACCTCCGGCAGGTTCGTGGAATTTTCCAGCCCCCTGCCGAAAGAATTCGAGGAGTTCTTTAGCAAAAATATCGCTTGATTTTTTATTCAAAAATGATATATTAAAAGCAATTAGGGTCGAGAGGAATCATAAAAGGAGGGAACGAATGGGCAATAAAGGCAAAATCACAGTTTTAATTCTTATTGTTCTGGTACTCATTTCGTTATCATTAGCCGGAGGAACTTTCTATCTTTTACAGAAAGAGAAAGAAGATAAAATATCCTTACAGCAGCAATTGGCGGATGTTAAGTCAAAGGAAGCGCAGCTGAAAGCCAAGCTTTCTGATTCTCAAAAAGCGGAGGACGGGCTGAAAAAAGATTTAATGGACGCCAAAGCCCAGATAGATAAATTAAACGATGACATGGACAAGGAAAAACTTGCCAAGCAAGATGCCTTGGACCAGAAAGAACAGCTGAAACTGCGGTTAAGCCAGATGGAAACAGCAAAGAAAGACGCGGAGAAAGCTGTCAGCCTTATGCAGGATGAATACATAAAAACAAGGACCCAGCTTTCTGAATTGGAGGCCAAGAGGGGTAAGTTAGAAGCGAGGATCAAGGAACTGGAAGAAAAATCCCAGAAAGTGGAATTGGGGAAAATAGTCGTAAGCCCCGAGACTACAGCTGTATCCGCTGGCCAGCCAGCCGGACAGGCGCAGCAATCGGCCCAGCCGCAGGCTGCCGGCGCTCCCGTTGAGCAGAAAAAAGAAAGCAAAGCCCCCGCAGCATCCGGGCTTCAGGGAAAAGTGCTGGTCATAAATAAAGATTATAATTTCGTAGTGACTAACCTCGGTAAAAAAGACGGTGTTGACGTAGGTGATGTTTTTTCAGTCTTTCACGGGGAAAGTTACGTTGGCGACGTAAAGATAGAAAAGATCCATGATTCCATGTCTGCCGCGGGGTTTGTCTCAACAGATACGAAGGAAAAGGTAAACGAAGGCGATAAGGTAATTCAGAAAAAATAAATGAGTTCGTTTGTAGTAAGACCTTTGCCTTATCTTAAAGGGATAGTATCTGTCCCCGGAGATAAATCCATAGCCCACCGCAGTTTGATCCTTAGCGCTATTGCCCTGGGAACAACCAAGATAAATAATTTCCCCGCTAATAACGATTGCCTTTTTACCCTGGAAGCTTTCAGGCGACTGGGCGTTAAAATAAAATACAATAGACAGGAAGAAACGCTTACGGTTTCAGGCAAGGGCCTTTCGGGTTTAAAAGCACCCGTAAGGCCCATTTTTGTCGGTGAGTCCGGGACCACTTTGCGTTTGCTTCTTGGCGTTTTGGCAGGTTGCGGTTTTACCGCCAAGTTAAAGGCCGCGAAATCCCTTTCTAAAAGGCCTATGTTGCGCGTCACCGCGCCTTTAAGGATGATGGGGGCGGAAATTTCCGCCAGCCATTTACCGGGCGGCAGGACTGAAGAATACCCGCCTTTGACTATTAAAGGAGGCGGCCTTAAACCTATCAGTTATAAAATGCCGGTTGCCTCCGCGCAGGTTAAATCGGCGATCCTTCTGGCAGCGCTTTTTGCTGAAGGGGACACTACCGTGCTTGAAACGGTAAAGACGCGGGACCATACCGAAAGGCTGCTGAAATTATTTAAAGCAGAAGTAAAAGTTAAGGGAAATAAGATAGTTGTGAAAGGCAGCCCTAAACTTCTTTCACCGCGTGTAATCACTGTCCCGGGGGATATATCCTCCGCGGCGTTTTTCATGGTTTTAGCCGCGATACTTCCCGATGCTTCCATCACCATAAAAAATGTGAGCCTGAATCCTTCCCGCTCCGGAGTTATCAGGGTGCTTAAAAGGATGGGAGCCTGTATCAGTATCTCGGCTGCGGACACAGGTTTTTCCAAATTTGAGCCTATGGGAAGCGTGACCGTAAAGAGCGGTCCTTTAAGGGCAACTGTAGTGAAAAAAGAAGAGATCCCTTCTTTAATTGATGAGCTGCCCGTTCTTATGGTGGCGGCGGCCAATGCCAAAGGCAGGAGCATTTTTGAAGGCGTGCAGGAATTGAGGGTCAAAGAGACTGACCGGATCGAATCCATGACAGAAAATCTTAGCCGTATGGGCGTGTCGGTAAAAGCCGTAAGGACCGCAAGATCGGAAAAAATCATCGTAGAAGGCGCAAAACAGCTTATAGGAACAAAAGTTAGGAGTTTCGGTGATCATCGCACGGCTATGAGCATGATAATCGCCGGAATGAATGCCAAAGGTCCTACCTTAATAGATGATGTGGGCTGTATCAGTAAATCTTTCCCGGGTTTCCTTAGCGCCTTAAAGGGCCTTTCCCGCAGTCAATAATTTTAATTGACCTGTTTTCTTTTATATGGTATAGTTTTTTTTACTATCCGCCCGTGTATCTTAGGGTTTAATCTCTGATAAAATCATAAATCCTCATTTAAGGAGACTAGTATGGGAAAATTCAAAGATATAACTAAAAGATATTTTAATTATATCCTGGGTTTATTTTCGAATGATATGGGGATTGACCTTGGTACAGCCACAACGCTTGTGTATGTAAAAGGCGAAGGTGTAGTGCTCCGCGAACCTTCTGTAGTAGCGATAGAAAGAGGGACTTCCCACGTCCTGGCGGTAGGCGAAGAAGCAAAGCGTATGCTTGGCCGTACACCCGGGAATATCATAGCTATAAGGCCGATGAAAGACGGGGTAATCGCTGATTTTGAGATAACCGAGGCGATGTTAAGGTATTTTATCAAAAAAGTGCATCATCGCCGTGTCCTTGTAAGGCCAAGGATCCTTATCGCTATCCCTTCAGGCATAACCGAAGTTGAAAAACGCGCGGTAAAAGATTCGGCTGAACGCGCCGGGGCAAGAGACGTGTTTTTGGTGGAAGAGCCGGTGGCTGCCGCGATCGGCGTAGGACTGCCTATTCAGGAACCTATCGGTAACATGATCATAGACATCGGCGGAGGCACAACAGAGATAGCGGTGATCTCCCTGGCCGGTATCGTTTTTTCCAAATCCATCAGGATAGGCGGCGATGAGATGGATGAAGCTATTATTGAATATTTAAGGAAAACTTATAATCTGATGGTCGGTGAACGCACCGCTGAAGATATAAAGATTAAGATCGGTTCCGCTTACCCGCTTGAAGAAGAGGTAAGCATTGAAGTAAAGGGAAGAGACCTGGTCGCCGGCCTCCCGAAAACGGTCACCATAACTTCCGAAGAAGTAAGAGAAGCGCTGCAGGAACCGCTGCGCGCTATAGTCGAAGTAGCCAAGATATCCCTGGAGAGGACTCCCCCGGAATTGGCGGCGGATTTGATAGAGCATGGAATAGTCATGGCCGGCGGAGGTTCTTTGCTCAGAGGAATAGATAAGCTGATTTCAGAAGAAACAGGCTTGCCTGTACACGTGGCGGAAGATCCCTTGACCGCCGTTGTCTGCGGCACAGGCAAAGTGCTTAACGAGATGCATTATTTGAAGAAAGTCACTGTGCCCGTGAAATCTGAAATGCATTCCTAAAAGAACCCTCGTGTGAATTTGAGTTTCCATAATTTCAAGAAGAATAACTTTGTTTTTTTCGCTGCCCTCGTTTTTATCATCCTGTCGCTATCCTTTGCCATCCCAGCCTTAAGGTCTCCTCTTTTAAGCGTTTTGAAATTTCCCCTGGTCGTCATCGCGCAGGCGGGCCGGGAAGCGAACGGTATTATTTTTTATCACCGCAATTACGTCCTGAACGAAAAGCTCGCGAAAGAAGTTGATTTCCTGAAACGGAAATTGAATGACGCGGAGGAAGCCTCCCTCGAAAACGGCCGCTTGAAAAACCTGCTCGCGTTGAAACAGGCATCGCCTTATAAAGTGGTCGCCGCGAAAGTCATAGGCCGCGATCCCTCCAATTGGTCTTCGACGGTCATTATCAATAAAGGTTCCTCAAACGGGATCGAAAAAGGTTCTGTCTGTATTACTTATCTTGGCCTTGTGGGAAGAGTGGTGGAGGCGGGTAATGCGGTCAGTAAAGTAATCCTTATTAATGACCCGAACCTTGGGGTTTCCGCTATAGTGCAGCGCAGCCGCCAGGAAGGGCTGGTCGCCGGCAGCCTCGGGGGATATTTGGTCATGAAGTATCTGCCTAAAGATTGCGATATAAAACCTGCCGATGAAGTGATCACTTCCGGATTAACCGAGAATTACCCGAAGGGGCTGCTTATAGGCACGGTGACTGAAGTCGGAGAGGACTTCGCCGGTTTGAGCCGTTACGCGGTGATAAAGCCTTCGGTAAACCTGTCTTGTCTTGAAGAGGTGCTGGTAATAGTTCAATGAGAACCTGGTTATTTTTTCTGATTATTTTTGGCCTTTGCATATTTCAGGTGACCTGGCTCAATAATTTTAAGGTCTTGGGGGTAAAACCTGACTTTCTGCTGGCAGCCGTTGTGATCGTAAGCCTTAATTACAGCTGGCAGGAAGCGTTTTTTTTAAGCGCATCGAGCGGGGCGCTCAAGGATGTTTTCGGTACAGGGGCTTTCGGGATAAATACGTTCCTGTTTTCTTTGTGGAGTATTTTGATCATTCTCCTGTCGCGCAAGATCTCCGTGGAGAACAGGTCGTTTACGCTTATGCTTATGCTTTGCGTCGCGCTTTTAAATGCCGCTTTTACCAGGTTGATCCTGGCATTTTCCGGTAATTTTATACGCTGGTCAGTATTTTTACGCGTGACCATCATTGAATCGGTCTATACCACTTTACTCCTGCCTTTAATGCTTGAGGCCGTCCATCCGGTATTGTCCCTCCACGAGCAAAAAGAAGAGCAAGACGATAACCTTGAAGAAGAACAGTTATGAGAGCGAAGATCTTTAACGCGATTACGGTAATTGTATTTATTTTCCTTGCCGGCGGGCTTTTGAACAGCCAGATAATACACGGGACCGACTACAAGGAACTGAGCAGGAAAAATTGTATCCGCCTGCTTCCGCAGATGGGCAGCCGCGGAAAGATCTTGGACCGCCAGGGCAACGTCATAGTAACGAGCAGGCTTTCCTATGACGCGGAGATCATGCCCCAGGAAGTGCTTGAATTGGATACCACCTTAGCCGATGTTTCAAAGATCCTGGGCACGGGAAGCCGCGAATTAATGTCCAGGTTCCGGGCGAACCTTGTTTCTTCGAGCCTGCCGGTAACCGTCGCTAAAAACATCGAGCTAAAAAGCGCCGTCGCCCTGGAAGAATCGAAGTTCGATTTAAACGGGGTTGTCGTTTCGCCGCATCCGTTAAGGGACTACCCTAACGGCAAAACAGCTTCACATATTCTCGGGTATCTGAATAAGATAGACCATTGGCGCCTTACAAAACTGGAAGATTACGGCTATAAGACAAAAGATATCGTGGGTTTCGGCGGGGTGGAAGAAAAATATGACTATTACCTGCGCCAGGATGACGGGGGCACTTCGGTGGAAGTGGACCGGAAGGGGCGCTTTGCCCGGGTGGTGGGGTTTGAGCCTCCGAAGAGCGGCAAGGATATCCAGTTAACATTGGATCTAAGGATACAGAAAATAGTCGAAGGCAGCCTTTCCGATAGAAAAGCGGGCGTGGTCGTCATGGATCCGTCTACCGGAGAGATCATCGCTTTGGCGAGCAGCCCTGATTTTGATCCCGATATTTTCGTGAAACAGGACAATGCAGCTATATCCGGCGTTTTTAATAACCCGGGCGCTCCTTTGTTCGACCGCGCGATAAGCGGGGTTTATCCCCCGGGTTCGGTATTCAAATTAGTGGTGGCAGCCGCCGCCCTTGAGACGGGAAAGATCACCCCTGACACCACCTTTACCTGTAACGGAGAGATCCGCGTAGGCAACCAGAGGTTCGGCTGCTGGAGCACCCATAACGAACAGAATTTGACCGATGCCATCGCGCATTCCTGCGATGTTTTTTTCTACAGGACCGGGCTTCTTCTCGGGCCGCAGTTGATCTCGGAATATTCGGAAAAATTCGGTTTGGGTAAACTAACTGAAATAGACCTCCCTTATGAGTCGCAAGGATTAGTGCCTAATCCCCTGTGGAAGAAGATAAGAAAATTCAAAAACTGGTATGACGGAGATACGGCGAATTTCTCGATCGGGCAGGGGGACCTTTTGACCACGCCCCTGCAGATCGCCCGAATGGTCGCTGTATTCGCTAACGGAGGCAAACTCCTGAAGCCTTATATAGTCAAAAGTGTGCAGGGGGAGAATATAGCGGAATATCAGAAAAAGGCGGAAACCCTGGGCCTTAAAGAGAGTACTATCCGGTCCATTGCCGAAGGGATGAGAGAGGTTGTCGCTTCCCCAAAGGGGACGGCAAATGTTTTATCGGGGCTCGCAGTCACGGTCGCCGGCAAGACCGGAACCGCCCAGGCGGCAGGCGGCCAGTCCCACGCGTGGTTCGCGGGCTTTTTCCCGTATGAGAACCCGAGGTTTGTCATCTGCGTTTGCCTGGAAAGAGGCGGGCCGGGTTATAATGCCTGCGTTGTGGCAAAGCAAATAATAGAAGAGATGATCAAAGAGGGGTTGATTTAAAAGAAGGTTTGGATAATATGGACAAGACAGGTTTTAAAATACTGGTGATCGTGATCTTAATATCTTTATTCGGCATATTGTCCATTTACAGCAGTACTTACCAGAAAGAAGGCAAGCTTTGGCAGGAGATTTATAAACGCCAGGTATTCTGGGCAGTGCTGGGGCTGGCGTTTTTCCTTCTGATGGCGAATTTCAATTACCGTAAGATTTGGGAGTGGACGTATATTTTGTACGGTTTATCCGTGGGGCTGTTGTTCCTGGTGTTTATCCTGGGGATCGTGCGCCTGGGCGCTCAGCGGTGGCTTAAATTCGCCTGGTTTAATTTTCAGCCGACAGAACTGGTAAAGCTTATAATTGTGATCTTTCTCGCCAGGTATTTCAGCAGGAAATCTCCGGATAATATATCGGCCAATGTAAGTAATCTCGGTATTGTGCGCGGGTTCATCCTCCCGTTTATTTTCGTCGCTGTCCCCGCGGGTTTAATAGTCGAACAGCCGGACCTGGGGAGCGGAGCGATGGTGCTGCTCATATTTATTTCCATGATCTACCTGTCCAACGTGAAATTAAGGTATTTGTCGCTGTTCTTTTTGCTTGTCGCGGTTTTATTCCCTGTCTTCTGGCATTTCTTAAGGGATTACCAAAAAGACAGGCTGCTTGTTTTCCTAAACCCCAATGTGGACCCGCTGGGCGCAGGTTACACCGTGATGCAGTCCAAGATAGCTATCGGCTCCGGAGGGCTTTTCGGCAGGGGATGGCTTTCAGGGACGCAGAGCCAGCTCCATTTTCTGCCGGAATCGCACACCGATTTTATTTTCGCGACTTTTACGGAAGGGTGGGGATTTGCGGGGGGAGCGGTGTTGATCTTCCTGTATTACCTTTTGATCAGGGCTGGCCTGGCCATCGGGGAAAGAACACACGATTCTTTCGGAAAAATGCTCGCCTTCGGGATATCCTGCGCGCTATCTTTGCAGGTAATTATCAATATCGCCATGAACCTGGGGCTGGCCCCTATCGTGGGGCTGCCTTTGCCGCTCATGAGCTACGGCGGTTCTTCGCTGATCATCACTTTCGCGGCGCTGGGGATCCTGGCGAATATCAGTAAATCAAGGACCTAACTTTAAACTTTACGCTAAAAATGGAAGATATACTTTTGCAAATACAAAGGCCGGGGCAATACATAGGAGGCGAATGGAATGTTTCCCGGAAAGATTTCGATAAGGCGGATATAAAATTCGCCCTCTGCTTCCCGGACCTTTATGAGATCGGCATGAGCAACCTGGGGTTCCGGATCATTTACAGCCTCCTGAACGCTGTGCCGGATATCGCCTGCGAAAGATTTTTCTCCCCCGGGCTTGACTTCGAGGCTGTCCTGAGAAACACGGGCGCAGGGATCACTTCCCTGGAGTCTAAAAGGAAATTAAAAGAATTCGATTTTATCGGATTCTCCCTCGGGTATGAATTGAGTTATACCAACGTGTTGAATATACTCGACCTCGGGGCGATTCCCCTGTCAGCGTCCAGCCGCGACGCGAGCTATCCCCTGGTGATAGGGGGCGGGCCGTGCGTTTTAAACCCCGAACCAATACATGAGTTTTTTGATTTGTTTGTGATCGGGGAGGCGGAGGAGGCGATCCTGGAAATAACGGACCTTTACCGGAAAGTAAAACAGCAATACAAGGATTCCGGGCTTAGTAAGCGCGAGCTTTTGGTCATGCTTTCCGCCATAGAAGGCGTTTACGTCCCTTCATTATATAAAGTGGATTACGGCCCTGAAGGCGCGATTAAAGAGTTTAAAGCCGAAACCCAAGGCGCGCCGCCTAAAATAAAGAAACGTTTTGTAAAGGACCTGGATAAGTCGCATTTCCCTTTAAATTGGATGGTGCCTTACGTGCAAATAGTCCATGACAGGATATCTCTGGAATTAATGCGCGGCTGCCCCAACCGCTGCCGTTTCTGCCAGGCGAGAGTCCAGTACCACCCTTTACGGTTAAGGTCGGCCGGGACTGTATTGGATTACGCCTGTTCCATTTACCGTAATACCGGTTACGAAGAAATTTCCCTGCTCGGGCTGTCGGTAAGCGATTATCCCGGCATCGAGGAAATATTAAAATCTTTGATAAGTACGTTTAAAGAAAAAGGGGTAAGCGTTTCCCTGCCTTCGATCAAGCCCAGGATCATACTTGAACAGTTATCCTCGCTTATCGCCACTATCAAGAAGACGGGCCTTACCTTCGCCCCGGAAGCCGCCACGGACAGGCTCCGTAAAATACTGGCCAAGGATTTTGATACCGAAGATTTCTTTAACGTGATTGAAAAGGCGTACCTCGCGGGCTACCAGCATATAAAACTTTATTTTATGATAGGCCTGCCTTTAGAGAACCGGGAGGACCTGGAAGGGATTGTGGAGTTCGCCAATACCGCCTCCGGGCTTAGAAAGAAGCTGAAGCTGTCCGCCGCCAATGTCAATGTGAGCGTAAATACGCTTATCCCGAAGCCCCATACGCCATTCCAGTGGCTGGCTATGCCGGGTTTGGAAGCGATGAAAGAAAAACAGGATTGCGTTAGGGACAAGATAAGGAACAGGAAGCTTAAAGTGGATTTCCATAACCGTGAAATGAGTTTCATGGAAGGAGTTTTTTCCAGGGGTGACAGAAGGCTAAGCGGGGTAATCCGGGATGCTTTCACGCGCGGGGCCAGATTTGATTCCTGGGGTAATCATTTTGTGTTCGACAGATGGATGGAGTCGTTTAACCGCCTGGGGATTGATCCGGCATTTTACCTTAAAGAAAAAGGTAGAGATGAGCTCCTGCCTTGGGATTTTATTGATACAGGGATAAGCAAGGAATATTTGTTGCAGGAAGCGGATAAAATAGCTTAAAACGTAAGCCCAAAGCCATAAGCCCTGCGCCTGGCGCCAGCGTACAAACTTATTGCAATACCGATAGATAAGATATATAATTACAGTAAATTATCGATGGAGGTTAAAATGGAAAAGGCTAAAGGGGTCTCCATTGCTTCTAAAGGTCTTAATTATAAGCTTACAATAGCTTTTTGCTTGATGTCGGTCCTTCCAGTGCTTGTTTTACTCTACCTGGTCGTCTATTACATCCTGCCTCAAACAGGTTTTAAACCGGATATAATATTATTTACCGCTATTACCATATTCATCGCGTTGATAGGATTCTTCCTGATCAAAGAGGTATTTGTCCGCGTTATGTCCGTAAGCGCTGAGGCAAAGCTTATAGCCTCCGGAAATATAGGCGGACAGGCGGAAATGGGCCACGTGGATGAGGTCGGCGTATTAGGCCAAACTTTGAACCAGCTCACCCAGCATATCCGCAGCAATATGGAAGAATTAAAGAGCTACAGCCATAAAACCGAAGAGATAAATTTAAAGATCCAGGAGCACGTCCTGGTTTTTTCCAACCTCCTTCAGATAAGCTCCTTGATTTCACAGGCGGTAATCCTTGATGATGTATTGAGGCTTGCCACGGAAAAATCCCGCCTTCTGGCCCATTCCGATATAGCTTACCTTCTTTTCAGGGAAGAGGGCGCGGATAGCTTTTACATGAGATGCGCGGATGCCGTCAATCCCGTATACCTTACAAAAATAAAAATAGAATCGGAAGATTTCCTGTTTGGAAAAACGATCAAGAACGGGAAACCTTTGCTCATCGATAAAGATAACAGCTTGTCCGATAACGCGAACGAGCTTTTTTTAGAAAAATTCAAGGTAAAGAATACGCTGGCATTGCCCGTGTTCTTAAAAGACAGGATCATCGCGGTATTGGGCATAGGGAATTCAAAAGAAGAGTTCGCCTACAGTAAGGATGACGCCGAACTCCTGGATATCTTTACCAAGCAGATCGCTATCGCCGTGGAAAATAACAGGCTGGTCCGCAGGGTGGAAAAACTGGAAATAAAGGACACCCTTACCGGTTTATACAATAAAACTTATATCGTCGGCCGTCTCCAGGAAGAGATAAAAAGGGCAGTGGTCCGCCAGAGGCCTTGCGCGTTCATATTGTTTAACATCGACGATTTTCAAAAATTCCGCGACAAGGCGCAAGCCGTGGAAGTCGAAACAGTATTAAAGACGGTCGGCGCGCTGCTTAGGGATTCGGTCACCGAGATCGACCGTGTCGCCAGGTTCGGAGACAACGAATTTGCCGTGGTTTTACCGGAGAGGAACAAGCGCCAGGCGCACGAAATCGCGGAGCGCGTAAGAAAACTCGTGGAGATAAGTTTCACACAGGAACCGGATGAATCGCGCAGGCTTACCATAAGCGCTGGGGTGAGCGAAAATCCTCTGGACGGGATTACCGCGGAAGAGTTATTGTTAAAAGCCAAGCAGCTGCTCGATACCGCAAAAGCCCAGGGGAAGAACCGCAGCCTGGTTTAAAGGCATATGCAATTAAGAAGAATAATAAAAAAACAGTTAGGCGAAGTGCTTATTGAGCACGGGATCATTAATGAGCATAATCTGGAAAAGGCCCTTTCGGTCCAAAAGGAAAGAGGCGGCCTGATCGGAGAGATCCTTGTTGAACTGGGTTTTGCCAAGGAAGAGGATATCGCTCAGGCTTTAACGGTCCAATACGGATTTCCGTATTTGCCGCTGGCTAATTATGAAATAAGCGCGGATATCGTCAATGTGGTCCCCGCCCGCGTCGCCAAACAGTACCTGCTTATACCCATAGATAAGATCGGCAACAATTTAACCCTGGCTATGTCTAATCCTTTGAATGTCCAGGCCGTAGAGGATGTGGAATTACTGTCCGGATGCAATGTCCAATTGTTCGTCTCTACTTCATCAGATATCAAAAAAGCGATTGAGAAATATTATAAAGGCAAGGAATAAATCCCTTCGGCAAGAGACTGTTTTTTTCTTCATGGCTAAAATATGATTTCCCTAAAAGACCGCCTCATAGATATACTTAT
>JAQULD010000024.1 GCA_028719045.1 Candidatus Omnitrophota bacterium
AGGGAACTCTTCTTCGGCAAGATAATAATTCGCCGGTTCGATATTAAAAGTAATCCTGCTACTGGCGTGACGGGAAACGCTGAATTGCTGGACATACCTTATATCAGAACCGGTTTTTATTGCAGCGGCTTTAAGTTTTATGGAATTAAAACTCTCTATTCGCGGAACCGACAAAACAGCGAGAATCCCGAGTATCACCATCACCATTACCAGTTCAATAAGCGTAAAGGCCCGGCCCAGGATCTGTTCGATTTTTCTAATGTCATCTTCCCGATATTCCCGCCAGTTATTTATACGGTTCCGGTTCGGGCTTGGCAATATCCCCTTTTTTTCATACCTGAGCAAGGTCTGTTTCGATATTTTTAGTCTTTCCGCGACTTCTGCAACGTTGTAAATTTTCACCTAAAAGCTCCTGATATAGTTTAATACTATTTGTCATAATTTTAATATACTATGCCAAAAAGTCAAGAAATTTATTTTAACTTATTATATATAAGAATGTTAAATAAAAAAGCCAGGCGTTTTGCCTGGCTTATAAAACTTTTTAGAGCCGCCTGATTTGTATTAAATTATCAACATAAAAACTGCCTGGCTTCACCTACCACAAAAATAGAGCCGCAAACAAGGATCAAATCTTTGCCCTTAGCATCTTTTAAGGCAAGTTTTAGCGCTTCTTTTACATTGTAGGTTAAGCTGATATCGCGGCGGAAAAATCCGCAGCCGCTCTGCGCCAGGATATCATCGGGTTTTGCCGCGCGCAGGTTATCCGCGCGGGTCAAAATCAATTTTTTGGTTACCGGCAATAACTGCCGGCATATCCCTTTTATATCTTTGTCGCGCGAGATGCCCAACACAAGGATTATTTCTTTATTTTTGAAAATATCCTTAACCGTTTCTTTTAATACCTGCGCGGACGCAAAGTTATGAGCGCCGTCAAGCACAATAGACGGAGATTTGCTGATTATTTCAAACCTGCCCGGCCAGCGCGTATCAGCCAATCCTTTTCTTATTGCCGAGGGGCGGATTTCCGCCTTAAGGGATTTATTCAACGCCAAAACCAGTCCGCATGCCGCGGCGGCATTCACCAGCTGATGTTTACCTAAGAGACGGATCCTCAATTTATCCAGGCAGCCTAATTTACCCCGGAGATAAAATTCCTGGTACCCCTCTTTAGAATCAACCTTTTCTAATAAAATATCTTTTCCTATTTCGTAAAGGAGCGCTTTTTGCGCCGCGCACTTTTTTCTGATCACACGCGCGGCTTCCTTATCCTGAGGCGCGCTTATGACGACCACGCCCCGGTTTTTTATGATCCCGGATTTCTCCCGGGCGATCTCGGTCAAAGTGTCGCCCAACTTATTCATATGGTCATAACTTATGGAGGTGATTGCGCTGGCCTCGGGGTTTACCACATTGGTAGCGTCGAGCCTTCCGCCGAGACCGGTCTCCAAAACCGCGAAGTCAACTTTCTCCTGTTTAAAATACACAAATGCCAGCACTGTGTAAACTTCGAAAAACGACAGCGGCCCGTATTTTGACTCCCGGCAGAATTTCTCTATTAATGGCTTAAGCCCATTTACCAGTTTTGTTAACCTCGCCTTTGATATCATCCCTTCCAGGCCTGTTTCCCGGCCCTTTTCCCCCTGTTCCGGTTTATTCGAAAGGATCCTTATCCTCTCCCTGCAATCCGAGAGATGCGGCGAGGTATAAAGCCCGGTTTTAAAACCGGCTTCTTTTAATATATGCGCGGCAAAAACACAAACAGAACCTTTTCCTTTTGTGCCGGCGACATGGATGCTTTTAAAAGAATCCTGAGGATCTCCCAAAAGCGCCAGGAATTCTTTTATTCTTTCCAATTTAAATGACTGCTTGTAGGGGTACCGGATTTTTCTTTCGTAATTAACGAAAGACCCAAGGTAGCGTATTGTTTCTTTGTAGTTCATTTTGTCGGGTGTTAATGTTTGAAGTGCCTTAAACCGGTAGTGACCATCGCGATTTTATATTTATCGCAGGCCTTGATCACTTCCTGGTCGGCGATGGAACCGCCCGGCTGGATTATGGCCTTTACGCCGCAGGCTGCCGCCTGGGCAATAGAATCCGGTTTAGGAAAGAATCCGTCGGAGGCAAGGCAGGAATTCCGGGAAAGTTTCCCGGATTTCCTTCTGGCAATGATCGCGGAATCTACTCTTGACATCTGTCCTGCGCCTATACCCACCGTTCTCCTGCCTTTGGAAATCACGATCGCGTTGGATTTGACGTGTTTGGCCACCTTCCAGGCGAATAAAAGGGATTCCATCTGGGCCTTTGTGGGTTTTTTTACGGTAACGGTGGTAAGATTATTTTCGTCTAAACACAGGTTGTCCTTTTCCTGCAAGAGCAGCCCGCCGCTTATCCTTTTAAGATCGTATTCCTTAAGCTTAGAAAGTTCTTTTAATTCCAAAACGCGCAGGTTTTTCCTCTTGGCGAATACGGCAAGGGCCTCCTTGCTAAATCCCGGAGCGATTATGCATTCCAGGAACCCGCTCTTTTTTATTGCGCTGGCGGTTTTCAGGTCCACATCCCTGTTTAAACCCACGATCCCGCCGAATGCCGACAGGGAGTCGCATTTGTAAGCGTCGAGAAAGGCTTTGGTCAAATTTTTAGCCTCGGCCGCACCGCAGGGATTATTATGTTTTACGATCACCGCGCTCGGGCCGTCGAATTCTTTTAACAATTCCCATACGCTGTTTAGATCCAGGATATTGTTAAAGGACAATTCTTTGCCCTGCAGTTGTTTTAAACCCGTCAGCCCCGCCTGGACCCCTTCCTGCCTGTAAAAGGCCGCTTTTTGATGCGGGTTCTCCCCGTAGCGTAAATCCTGCAGTTTTAAAAATTCAAAAGTTAATTTCTCCGGGAAATCCTGCGCGTCTGTTCCATTTTTGGCGAGATAATTATAGATAGCCCCGTCGTAATGAGAGGTCAATCTGAATGCCTCCAGGGCGAGTTTTTTTGCCGTTTCGGCGCTTACGCTTCCACCGTTAGTTTCCAATTCGCGGATCAGCTCCCGGTACTGCGCGGGGCTGGATACAACCGCTACCGACCTGTGGTTTTTCGCGGCGGAGCGAAGCATCGAAGGGCCCCCGATGTCGATATTCTCGATAGCCTCTTCCAAAGTTACTCCGGCCTTTGCGACTGTTTGCTCGAAAGGATAAAGATTTATCACCGCCATGTCGATAAGACCCATCCCCAGATCCGACAACTTCTGCATATGCTCTTTATTGTCCCTTAAAGCGAGAAGGCCCGCGTGGATCTTCGGATGCAGAGTCTTCACTCTTCCATCGAGGATCTCCGGAAAACCGGTATAATCAGAAACATCCTTGACAGGTATATTATTTTCCCTGAGCAATTTCGCGGTGCCGCCGGTGGAAAGTATTTCCACGCCGAACTTGTTCAAAACTTTCGCCAGGTCCAGTATCCCGGTCTTATCCGATACGCTCACTAACGCGCGCTTTATTTTGATCATTTATCCCCTCTATTTATTAAACCGGAAGTTGGCCAGGTCCCCTTCCTGCATCACGTAATCTTTTTGTTCAACGCGGAGTTTTCCCGCCTGCTTCGCCTGAGTCTCTCCTCCGGCGGACAGGTAGTCATTTAAAGGGATGATCTCGGCGCGGATAAAGCCCTTCTGGATATCGGAATGGATCGCTCCCGCGGCCTCCCAGGCGGTCGCTCCCTGCTTGATAAGCCAGGCCCGCGTTTCTTTTTCTCCGGCGGTAAAGAAACTCGTGTAGCCGCTTTCTTTAAGCGCCCTCGCCAACAATGCGTTCGTATCTTCCAATTCTTCTTTCTTGGCCACGACCACGGGTTTCATGGTAACCATGGAATAGCTGGCCATCGACTGTTTTTCTTCAGGAGTAAGCGCAGCCTTAAAAACGAACTCTTCTTTCTCCAGGGCCGCTTTTAATTTATTCAAAAGAGCCTTCTCTTTTTCATCCGCCGCCCGGCCCAGGCGCGTCTCCACGAATTCCAGGTCCCTTAGGACAAGGTCCGCCGCCGAGTCGGAAAGCGTAAGGACGCTATCGGCCTCAAAAACAGAGTCTTCTCCGACAAGCTCCGCCTGCACGTAAGTCTTTTTCTTCGCCTTCACCAGCTTATCCACATCATCGAGGCGCGCGTCTTTAATGTTATATTTGCCCGGCTTTAATTCCGGAATGGAAAAAACGGATATTTTCATTGTTTTGCCTTTACCTTTCTTTAAGGATTAACTTCTGATTTTATTCTTCTTCTTCGTGCTTCTTCGTAGCCTGATACTGGGCTATAATCGTGGAGGCGATTTTATGCGGGACTTCCTCGTAATGAGAGAAACGCATTGTATATGAACCTCTCCCCCCGGTGATCGAACGCAAATCATTTGCATAAGTAAACATCTCGGAGAGAGGGACCTGTGCTTTTACAATCTGCGATTTGCCTTTTACGTCCATTCCCATTATTCTTCCGCGCCTGGAATTGATATCACCTGATATCGCGCCTAAAAATTCTTCCGGCATGACTACTTCCACGTCCATTATCGGTTCAAGCAGGACAGGGCCCGCGGCCTGGACGGCTTTTCTAAGGGCCATGGCTCCGGCGATCTGAAAAGCCATATCGGAAGAATCGACGTCATGGTAAGAACCGTCTACCAGCTTGACACGCACGTCAACTATCTGGTGGCCCGCCACAGCGCCCTCGGCGCATGCCTGGACTATGCCTTTTTCTGCGGACGGGATAAAGTTACGGGGAATGGCGCCTCCGAAAATCTTGTCCACAAATTCGAAACCGCCGCCTCTGGGCAAAGGCTCAATCTCGATCCAGACATCCCCGTACTGCCCGCGCCCTCCCGACTGGCGCTTGAACTTTCCCTGCACTTTCGCGGTCCTGGTGATCGTTTCTTTATAAGAAACCTTCGGGGTGCCTAATTCCACCTCGACATTGAATCTTTTTTTCATCCTTTCGACCATTATCGCCAGATGCAGGTCTCCAAGCCCGGAAATGATCAGTTCCTTTGTCTGGGGGTCATGAGTGACCTTGAAGGTGTTGTCTTCCGCCACAAGTTTATGCAAGGCGCCGGAAATCTTGTCTTCGTCATGGCGCGATTTAGGCTTTACCGAGGCGGATATCGCCGGCTCGGGGAACACGATCGGATCGAATAAAAACTGGTTTTTCTCGTCTGAAAGTGAATCGGAAGTCGCGGTTTCTTTCAATTTGGCGATAGCTACGATATCCCCGCATAAAGCGCTATCCACGCCCCGCTGCTCTTTTCCCTGTAAAACATAGATCTGGCCTATCCTTTCCCTGCTCTTTTTATTCACGTTGTAAAAACCGGTGTTGGAGGCCAAAACCCCGGAAAAGATCCTTAAAAGAGTGAGCTGCCCGACATACGGATCGGAAATGCTCTTAAACACAAAAGCGCAGAGAGAGCCGTCTTCTTTCAGGGCGATTTCTTTTTTCTCTTCCGGCTTCTGGGGATTTTTCGCTTCCACCTCCGGCCGTTCGAGAGGATTAGGCAGGTATTTTATGATATCGTCCAAAAGCTGGGGTATGCCTTTGTCTGTATGCGCAGAGCCGACTATCACGGGGAATAATTTACGTTTGAGCACCGCCTGGTGAAGCCCGGCGTCCAGTTCTTCCGCGGACAGGCTTTCCCCTCCCAGATATTTCTCCAAAAGCCGGTCATCGCTTTCCGCGACAGCTTCCACTAATTCGGGGCTGGCGGGAGAATCCACCACTAATGCCCTTTTAGAAAGAACGTTTTGTATATCTCCCAAAACCTTATTTACTTCCACGCCCTCTTTATCGGTCTTGTTGATAAAAACAAGGCAGGGTAAATTCGCTTCTTCGAGGATCTGCCAGGACCGTTCGGTGCCGACTTCGACCCCGCTCGAACCGTCCACGACTATAACACCGCCGTCCACTGCGCGCACACCGGATATAGTCTCCCCGAAAAAATCCGCATACCCCGGAGCGTCTATGAGCTGGATGCGGGTCCCTTTATAATCGCAGTAAAGCAAGCTCGCGTTTATGGAATTTTTTCTCTGGATTTCGTCAAAACTATAATCGCTTACCGTGGTTCCTTCAGCGACACTGCCTTTACGGTTGGTGGCCCCGCAGGCGAAAAGCAGGCTTTCTGAGAGAGTGGTTTTTCCCGACTGTGCATGACCGAGCAAAATGAGGCTTCTTTTATTTTGCGCATTCATATTTACGCTCCTTGTCCAGAAAGGACAACACCGATCCATACTTTCGGATTGGAAGTTGGTCCAATAAGATACAAAAGCGAATTTTAGTAAGGGAAAGGTAAGACTAAAAAATTATATACCGTAAAATAGGCGAGGTCAAGGAATAAAAAGGCCAGTAAAAAAGCCTTTATTTACTCTAGATAGGTGTAGATTTTACCCTTGTAATTGCGCAAAACATATTTCCCTTTTGCCTGGGAAAGGGTATAGTTGGGGGTAATAGGGATCTTCCCGCCTCCGCCCGGACCGTCAATAACGTAGGTGGGGACCGCGTATCCGGAGGTATGGCCGCGCAGTTTTTCAATAATATTGATGCCGTCTGCGACCGGAGTGCGAAAATGGCCGCTTCCTTTGACAGGATCGCACTGATAGATATAATACGGCCTGACCCTTATTTTCAAAAGTTCATGCATAAGTTTACGCATTATATAAGGTCGGTCGTTTATGCCTTTGAGCAGGACTGTCTGGCTGCCCAGGGGAAAACCCGCCTCCGCGAGCATGTCGCAGGCGTTCTTGCAGCGCTTGGTTATTTCCTTGGGATGATTAAAATGTATGCTTATCCAGACCGGGCCGTATTTCTTAAGTGTGGAAATCAGCCCTTCGGTAATGCGCTGAGGCAGCGTTACAGGGACTCTCGAGCCTATCCTCAGAAATTCGACATGAGGGATAGCGCGTATTTTTTTAAGAAGGCTTTCCAGGGCTTCGTCTTCGAGAGTAAGGGGATCGCCTCCGGAAATAAGGACATCGCGGATCTTCCTGTTCGCGCGGATATATTCTATTGCCTGGTCCCATTTATTCGCGGAAGAATCAGCGGCATGTTCATGGCCGACCAGCCTTCTTCTTGTGCAATGGCGGCAATACATCGCGCATTGTTCTGTAGCGAGCAATAAAACACGGTCAGGGTAACGATGCACAAGGTGGGGTGCAGGAGAATCGATATCTTCTCCGCAAGGATCCACCATTTCATAAGGGCCGACCTGGAATTCCTGCATCGTAGGGATCGCCTGGCGCCTGATCGGGCAATTGGGATCCTCAGGATCAATAAGCGTTGCCCAGAAAGGGGTTATAGCCATGGCCATCCGGCCTTTGGCGTTCTTGATGCCTTCTTCCTCCTGGGGAGTAAGCTTGATAATCTGGGAGATCTGTTCCAGCTTGGTCACCCGGTTTTTTAGCTGCCAGTGCCAATCTTCCCAGTCTAAAGGGTTGACGTCTTTATAGAGACTTATCTGCTGATAATCCCGCGCTTTTTTGCCCGGGCGGACAGTTACCGGATTCTCCTGCAGCAATTTGTGACTGTCTGGTACCAGCGCGTTACTCATCTTTTATCTTCCTCCTTTTAGCGGCGCTCATCAATATCGAATTTATCAGGTCTTCGTATTTCATGCCGGCGGCGTAAACCATTATCGGAAAATTAGATTCTTTGGGATTTAATCCCGGCAAAGGGTTGATCTCCAGCACATACGGCACATTATCTTTACTCAAGCGTATATCGGTCCGGGAAATATCGGAACAACCGACCGCGGCGTGCGTTTTAAGCGCCGCCTCTTTGATCTTTTCCTCGGTTTCTTTATCCAGCCTCGCGGGACAGTGGAAAGTCGGGGTAAGACCAAGGTCGTTATTCCCCTGGAATTCTTTCATCCTCCAGGAATAAAAAAACTCGCCGCTTTTCCCGCAGGAAGAAAAATCGATCTCCAGGATAGGCAGCACTTCGACCTTCCCATTCTCGAGAATTCCCACGGTAAATTCTCTCCCGTCTATAAATTCCTCGACCAGGGCTTCCTGGTTGTAAACACTGAACACATCCTTGATCTTGGCGTAAAGTTCTTTCTCCGAGTAGACAACGTTGGATTTATTTATCCCCTTGGCTGAGCCTTCATAATTGGGTTTAACGATAAGCGGGAATTTTAAATCCGGGCTTAATTTTTCATTTCCTTTCAAAAAGATCTGGAATTTAGGCGTGGGTATATTTTCTACTTTTAATATTTTCTTGGTCAACGCCTTGTTAAGCGCCACCGCCAGGGAAAGCGTATTCGAGCCCGTATAAGGTATACCGAGGTAGTCAAGCATGGCGGGGATCTCCGACTCCCTGAATTTCCCGTTTTTCCCTTCAGCGATATTGAAAACCATGTCTACGCGCTGTTTCTTGAAATAAGTAAAGAGCCCCGGGTTTTCCACGTCTACGAAATCCACGCTGTGGCCGCGGCCTTTTAACGCCGAAGTTATGGCGTTTACCGTTTCCTGGGAATCGAACTCGGAAAAGTAGTCCACCGGTTTAGTCTGGTCTGATTTTTTAAGGTTACAGGTCAAGATAACTTTCATTTTATTCCAGTTTATACCTTTTTATGGCCTCTTTTAAAATCCTGCCGATAATTTCATCGTAAGATATGCCTATAGCCTTTGCCACGACGTTAAACACATCTTCCGAAGACAGCGAAGGCAGGGGATTAATCTCCAGGACATAGGGATTCCCGTCTTCATCCACCCTCACGTCCACCCTTCCGAAATCACGGCACTCTATCGCATTGTATGTGCGCAGGGCAAGGTCAGTGATCTTTTGCCTTAATTCCGGGCTTATCCGCGCAGGACAAACATATTCCAGCTTATCGTTTTTTATATGCCCGAATGTATAAAATTTATCGTTGAGTTTTAATTTTCCGTCAATTTTTATCTGCACCACAGGGAGGAGTTCAGGAGGATCGTTTCCGATGAGCGCAACGGTAAACTCCTCTCCGCGGATAAACTCTTCCACCAGGGCGGGCTGCTTATAGGTATTGACGACAAAATCAACCTGTTTCTTGAGCTCTTCGGGATTTTCCACCCGGGAAGCCTCGCTTAAGCCTTTCGAAGAACCTTCAAAACGCGGTTTTACGATCAAAGGGAATTTCAAATGGTCGCTGTCCCAAGGCAGGGTGTTATTTTTTATTTCAAGGAATTTCGGGGTGGGGATTTTCTCGGCGATGAATATTTTTTTCGCCATTATCTTGTCCAGGGATATCCCGAGGCTCAAGGCGTCCGCGCCCACACAGGGTATGCCTGCCATTTCAAGAAGAATGGGCACTTGTGATTCCCTGTTCCTTCCGGAAACGCCTTCTGAAATGTTAAACACTATATCGACTTTCAGCTTATCGATATTTTCCAAAAGGTGCGCGACATTGCCGATCTTTTTGACTTTAAATCCCGAGGACTGGATAGCGTTGGCAATAATATCTACCGTGGAAGGATGGTCAAACTCCGCGTTCGCGTCAGGCGGGTCATCCTTTTTGAATTCGTAATCGGTCTTTAAATCGTATGTTAATCCTACGGTTTTCATGCGGCACAAAAAAAGGCTCTTTTATGCCAAGAGCCTTGATATTTTTCTGATTTTTTCAATTTAACTGACCTGCCTCCCAAAAATTACTTAATTATTAATGTTTATTATATTAATTTTTATCATATATCTATATTTTGTCAAGTATTTTCTCTCGTCGATAAACTCCTGAAAAAAATAATTTTTCAACCAAACTCTATCTTTCCCCAGCCAAGGACGCTGTTCCCGCACACGATCACTGTCCCAACCACCCCCTTTATTGAGCGTGCAAACTCTACCGCTTTCCGCAGGGGCTCTTTTGAAAAGGTTTTGTTACAGACAGCGGTCGCCGCGGCGTCCGCGAGCAAGGCGTTCCGGGATAAAATCACTACGCTGTCTGCCCGGCCGAAACTTAAAGAATGGCCGACTGTTGCGGAAGACGCGCATATACCGAGGGGCGAGTCCTGCGGCTTTATTTTTAAATAAAGTTTGTTGGAAAGCTTTGTCTTACCGGCATAGATCGCCACCCTTCTGGTTTTCAGGATTTTAAGGAATATATCCCCGCCGTTTTCTATGATCACCTCCTTAAACCCTTTTTTCAACAGGTCCCTGCCCAGGAATTCCGCGATCGCACCCGCCACCGCCGCCATCGGTCCGACATTCGCTTTTTTCGCGGCCCTGCTCATCCCTTTTACGATCGGAGCCGCATTAAGCTCTACCTCTATCGGCTTTAAAGCTGTCAGGAACCTCCGGTCTTTCTGGATATAAGCCTCTATTTGCCGGCGGTAAAAGCGCGCCCTTTCCGCCGCGAAATCCCTGTCTATGGGTTTATCGGTAAGGATATAGAGGTCTGTTTCCTGGACGATGATTTCGGCCTTATGCAGGTCACTGGCTCCGGGCCAGTCCCTGTAAAACCTTTTTTGATATTTGTCGCTTTTCATCCGTATTATTCGCGGTGAGCGGTTTTCGTTACCCGGGTATTTTCAGCCCGCAGCCGGACAGATCTTCCTTAAGCTGTCCGATACCTTTGTAAACAAACGCGCGGATGCCTAAGCCCCCGGCTTCCTCTATCAGCTCAGGGCGGTCATCCACATAAAAAACCTCCGAAGGGGGAACGTTTAATTGCTCCAGGACTTTTTTATAGATCCGGGGATCGGGCTTGATAAACCCGAGTTCATAGGAAAGAAAAACTTTATGGAATGCGTCGAATACCGGAAAATTATTTTTCAGGTACCGGAAATGCAGGACATTTATATTGGAAAGCATCGCGGTCTTATAACTATCTTTAAGGCCCTTTGCCAGTTCATACACCCGCCGGTTCTCTTCGGTCAGAAAAAATATTTCATTCCATAAAGGGACAAACCGGCCATAATCCAGCTTTAAATCCAAAAGGTGTTTTACCTCGGAGAAAAAACCCTCGGGGCTGATTTTTCCGGCTTCAAAAAGCCGGGTAAGGGCGGAATCGAAAAACATCCCATAGACCTCTTCGGCGGTCTTTCCGGTGAAAGGCGCTATTCTTTCTGCCGCGATGGCGTGGTCGAAATTTACCAAAACCCTGCCCAGGTCAAACAGCACCGTGTTTATCTTATCTTTCATTTTTATCTACCCGCTAATTATTCTGGTCTTTTTTCTGGCTCTTGGACTTTTTAAAAAGGTCCAGGAACCTGTCCTCGTATTCCCTGTAAACGTTCCAATTATCGAGCTCCGCTTTTAAAAGGTTGGCCTTTGAGATATCGGTCTTTGCCTCCTGGAAAAGCTTCTCGATTTTTTCTTTTATCGATTGCGGCAGCTTGGTCAACTGGCTTAAAGAGTGCTTTATTTTCTCTATTTCCTCTTCACCGATGGGAGGTGTCACGGCTGAGCCGCTTTTCAGGAAATCCAGAAGCTTATTGATCTGCTCTTCGATGTTATGGGACTGTTCTATGAGTTCCGACAGCTCAACCTGGATATCCAGGATCTTTATCGCCGCCTCAAGCACCGCGTGGGAAGCTTTTGGATTTTCGATCTGAATGGTGTAAAGGGGTATTTCCCCAAGCAGGCAAAAACCTTCCATGCCCTCTTTTGCGGCCATCCCCAGGAATAAACCGTTAAGGCCGCTGATCTGGCCTTCGTTCAATACCTGCGCGTTCTCCAGGTTAAGTTTCTTCAGATTATCAAGCAGCGCCACAGAAGTAGCCGTAATCCAGACACCCGGATTCTGGATATGGTCTATGGCTTGGGGCATAGCGGCAAAACCCACAACCCTCTTGACTTTGAATTCTTTGGCAAGGTCCATGATCCTCTGGCAATATTCTTCCGCCTTAGCCAGATCGGGCTGCGCGTCACTGACAAAAATTATCAGGTCATGATGGCGGCTTTTCGTTCCTCTCCTCGCTGCCGGGTCTTTCCAGAAATAAAACTTGCTGTAGGGCAATTCCGGAAGGTCTAATATCCCGTTTTCTATCTTGCTTCCGACCAGATAAAAAAATTCTTCCGGCGGGATCTCCGCAAATTCCTCAGCCTTAAGCTTATCTATTAAAAAATTGGCCGCTTTGACCGCCACTTCCCCCATTCCGGGCCAGGCAACGATAAGGCAGGGATTTTTCAGACGCGGTTTCTTATAGAAATTGATCCTTTCCATATTTTCTCCTCTTTTACTCAAAACCTGTAACTCTTCAAAAACTCTTCCAGCATTACCGCGCCTTTGCAGACGCTGTCTATCTTTACATATTCGTCTATGGTATGGGCGCAGCCGCCCGCACCGAACCCTGTGGCAACCGCCGGGATATGTTCGTCCTGAAAGAATGTTATGACCGTCGCCCCTTCCGAGCCGCGTATCCTCGGCCGCAAGCCGACTTTTTTCATCCCTTCTTTTAAATAATGCACCAACGCATGCGAACTTTCTATTTCATAGGGTTTCTGTATACCTTCGATCTCTATTTCAAATTTACCCGAATGCTTGCGGATCACCCTTTTCAATCCGGCCAGTATCTTTTCCGCGGACATGCCCGGCAGGAACCTGAAGTCCAGTTCAAATTCGCACCAGTCCGCCACGATATTTACTTTATCCCCCCCTTTTATCGTCCCTATATTTATAGTCGGGGGCCTTAAATATTTATTTTTCACTCCCTGGAGCTCCCAGGCCTTTACTTCTTTGAGGATATCCACGGCTTTGTCTATCGCATTTACCCCCATCCAGGGATAAGCCCCATGCGCCCTCCTGCCCTTGACCTTTATTTTTAGATGCATGAGACCCTTCTGGGTGACAATAATATCGAAATCGTCGGCATCCAGGACCACCGCCGCGTCAGGCTTTAGTATCCCTTTTTTCAATAAAGGAATAAGGCCAAGCCCCGAGCCGCTTTCTTCATCGGCGGTCGCGGCAAAGATCAGATTATAACTCAAAGAGGTTTTTGTTTCGACAATACTGTGTATGGCCTCCAGGGAACAGGCCAGGTTAACTTTACAGTCGGTCGCGCCCAGGCCGTAGATCTTACCCTGGGATATTTTTCCCGCAAACGGGTCAAAGCTCCAATTCTTGCCGGCGGGCACGGTGTCCAGGTGCGGAGTGATAAGCAGCCCTTTACTCTTGCTGCCCGTTTCTAACACCGCGATGATGTTAGCCCGCGCTTTTTTGAATTCGTAAATCCTCGCCTTGAGCTTGAGTTTCTCAAGATATCTTTTCACAAAAAAAGCTATTTCCGATTCGTTCCCCGGGGGATTCTGCGAATCTATCCTTATAAGCGCCTGCAAAAGTTTGATCAGCCTGTTTTTATCCACCATGATCAGAATTTATAGTTGAGACTGGCCGCAACCGCCTGGCTGTCAAACATCTGGCCTTCCAGGTTTAGCCATATTTTTTTAGTTAAAGGCACATCCACTCCGCCTATGAACCCTATGCTTCTGTCTGCGTCCGACATCACCCTTTTCCTGCCTTCAACAGTCCTGTGGATGTAATCTACTCTTGACCAGCGCACGCCCAGGTAAGGAGTGAATTTCTTAAGGCCATAAGAAACCAATAAAGAAGTCTGCCAGTCATCGAGTATAGCCTTGTGTTTGGCGTTATTAAGGCTAGCGCTTGCGGGATGGACGCTTATATGCTGAAAACCAAATACCATTTTCCAGTTATTTTTGTCGAGGAATTTAAGGCGGAACCCGTAGCCTCCGGCGAAGTTAGAAACATAATTAAGATCCTGGTTTTCGGAAGAACGTTGTTTTATATCGCCCGCCCCTCCTTTTAAATCCACGGACAACCAGTCAAAGAAGCCGTAAGAAAGCGTAAAAAAATACTGGGCGCTCCTGATTTTTCCGCCGTCATTTTCGAGCGTCCTTTTAAAAATAGAATAGAATTGCGTGCCGGCGAAAAATTCCTTTTTACCGGGCATGGTTGTCCCGTAGCAGGGAGCCGCGTATGAACGCGCCGCCATGGCGGTGAAAAGAATAAATAATGCGGCGAATATTAATTTGCGCACAAACATTCCTTTTTTATCCCAGCGGGCACAGCCCGCACCTGGGCTTATTTTTTAAGCAAAATTCTTTTCCGAGCCTGACTATAAGCGCGTGGTATTCGTTAAACAATCCGGCGTCCGCCTTTAAACTGCGCTCAAACAATTTTTGCACGCTGTGATAATCGGCGTTCTCCAAAATAAACTTGTGCCTGAGAAGCATCCGTTTAGTATAAGCGTCTACCACGAACACGGGTTTTTCCAGGCTGTAAAGCAGTATTGAGTCGGCTGTCTCAGGGCCTATGCCGTTTACGCCCAGCAGTTCTTGGCGCAAGAGCGCGGTATCCCGCCCGGACATCTTTTTAACGCTTCCTTGATAACGGCCATAAAGGAATTCCAGAAAATTCTTCAGCCGCTTCGCCTTGATATTATAATATCCGGCCGGCCTGATCAAAGAAGCTAATTTCTTTTCGGAAACGCGGTAAAGTTTTCGCGGCGCAAGCAAGTTGTTTTCCTTAAGATTATTTATCGCCTTTTCGACATTAGACCAGTTCGTGTTCTGGGTAAGGATCGCTCCCACTATCACTTCAAAATCCGTTTCAGCCGGCCACCAGCGCTGCGGTCCGAAATACCGGTAGAGCTGCCGAAAGATTAAATTAAGCGTCAACTTCATATATGTTTTAGCGCGAAACGGGGGTATTTTACGCTTATTCTTTTAACTCCAGCGGGTTATAACTATAATACGAAAAAAGGGTATAGACTGTGCCGGAAACGCTTCCGGTGGCATTACCTTTAGGCGTAGCCCAGCCATGCCCGGTATCAACCGAATCCGATGAAGCGTAAGGCAGACAGCCTTCGCCCTGCCCGGAAGGAGAAGGGCTGGAAATGACCATACTGCCCAATTGCGCCAGGTATTCATCAGCCTTATTCTCATAGGTCCTGGCTTTACTTTCCATGTCTTTTTTATGATAATACTCCGCCATTATTTTAAATGAAAGTACCATCTGGGCCGTCCATTCAGTGGAAACCACGCCGCCCCTGGCAAGATGGCGCTGCGCGGCGAAATCAAAGCCTTTTACTTTGATTATATTTCCTTCAGGCCGTAAGTATTCCACTTCCACGGCGCAGTTCTGCTCGGCGAATTCCAGGATCTTGTCCGGATCCATCCCGGACTCCGCCAGTTTCTTGGGCCCGATGCTCGCTATTGACCAGGCGTAGGTGTCGGTAGCTATTGTGGCGTCGCCTTTGCCGCGCATAATCGGGATATCAGGCTTAGCGTAGATGTATTTCAGGAGCCAATCCAATATTTTATCCCTTCTTTCCATATATATCTTTTTACCGGTTATTTCATAAAGCATATTGAAAAACGCGTAGGCGTCAAGGTTATGTTCCGTGGAAAACCAGCTTGTATTCGGCCCGCCGCAGATCGCGCCTTCACAGTTTTCGCGGTCCTGCAAAGCGCCTATTGCCTGGGCGATCTCTTCCGCGAGGCGCAGGTACCTCGTATCCTGCGCTTTCTTTGTATAATGGAGCAAGGCTATGCCAAGCCAGATATTCGGCCCGCTGTGTATAATATATTCAACAGGGCTTCCGTCAGAGACATAATAAGCGTTAAAAAACATCCCATCCCTTCTTTTCGCCCGCTTCGCGAAGAAATCCAGGATCTTTTTCGCCCTTTCAAAATCGGAAAAATACGTGTATGCCTGGGCGACCAGGGACTGATCGTAAATAAAACCCCAGTTCGAGATATCCGAGTCGCCTTCGAAACTCATGACAAGCCCGGTGCGCGGGTTCTGGTGTATAGTGAGCCATTTATACATCTTGTCGAAATTAGCCTTTTCTATCACGGCTTTTTTCTCATCGAGCTGCAAGAGCTGTTCGGTGACCGCGCTTTCTTTGTGTTGAAGCTTTATCAGCTGTTCCTGTAGCGGGTCTTTTTCACGGCTTAATTGCTCAATCTTCGTTTTCATCTCATCTATTTTCTTTGTGTTCAGGAATTCTTCCAATTTAGCGCCTTCTTCAAGTTTTTTCTTTTCTTCCGCGAGAGACTGGATACGGATCTCAAGTGTCTGCATCTTTAACTGCAGATTTTCTTTATCCCGGTTTATGTCCTTTATCTTTTGTTTGGCGATGACGGATTCCTGAAGTATGCCTACCAGGTGCTCAACCAACGCCTTGTTCCCGCGGATCAATCTTACATTAATATAGCTGTCGATCGCAAAAGCTAACCCCATGATTATTACCGCTAACACCGCCGTGGGGACAAAGAGCTTCTTTAACCAGACATAACGCATAAGCCTTTTATTGAAAGCCTGGTCTATCCTTTCGTAATGCAGCCCTATCAGGTATCTATTGTGCTCTTTATTCGGGATTTCTTTGGTCCATCTGACAGAAGTCCGCACACTCATGGAAAACTTAGTGAGCGGGTTTTCGACTTCGATCAACAGCTTCACCCGCTCAGCCTTGATAATGGCGGCCAGCGGGCCGCTTAAATTATTGACCGTAAGGCACAGGCCGTTCTTACCTATATTATTGCTGAAACCCTGCTGCCATTCGGACAGAAAATAGCTGCCGTCAGGGCTTAAGATCCGAAACTGCACCGGCATTACCGTATCAAGCCGGATATATTTCCTG
>JAQULD010000025.1 GCA_028719045.1 Candidatus Omnitrophota bacterium
AGGTCTATTCCCAGGTTTATCCCGAAGATATATTCTGCGAGCGTAGATAGCCCGATGATCAACGCGTACGCGGCGCCGATTATCGCCCAGCGGTTACTGGCAAAAGTTATAGCCAGCAGGCTAAAGCCGCAAAAAACGAAACCGACGGCGGATTGGTAGCGCATCGGCACAAATCCGCTATGCGCCTGCAATAATTTAAGGTTGGAGGTATGCCAGCCGAACAAAACGACTATGCCGACAACGATCGCGACCAATCCGGAAATGAGCATCAATATGTCCGGAAGGCGCAAATTAGTATTGATCTTTTTCATGGTTTAAAAAATAAAAAGCCAAATGTCAGCTTTCGCTGAAATTTGGCCCGTCAAATGGTTCTGTTTAAATTCCATGTTGAAATAATTCGATTTAGATCCTAAAAAATAACAATGCTATACAAGAATTATTATAAACCAGACTTTAGATAAGTCAAGCCCATTATGGGATGAGATATTTATCTATAAAAGAGCTTATCTCCCGCGTAATGCTTTCTTTGCGCCTTTTAAGTTTATCGCTTAGCCCGTCTTTGTAAGAAATATCTTCCACCTGGATTCCCGCCACATAAATTTTAGTTTTTATCTTAAATTTTTCACAGAGTTCAAACAGGCTTTTCAGGTCAAGTTCGTGGGAGGATACCGGTTTCTCCGTAAAGGGCATTTTTATATTGTTTAATTCGAAAATCCTGAGTTCCCCCGGCTTAAGGGAAGCGTCAATAGCGTCGACTAAAAGCACCGCGTCGTAATTCTCTATCCTGTAGATAAGGTCAAAACTGGCGGTGCCGAAGTTCAAATAATCGACAGCTTTCCTCTTAAAAGAATTAAGGAGAGATTGCAGGACCTCGATGCCGATCCCGTCGTCTCTCCTTAAAGTATTGCCAAGGCCGATTACCGCTCTTTTTTTAGGCACTTCTACATTCTACCCCTTTACAAATTCCACATCCAGCATATGCGTCGCGCATAAGATACACGGATCATACGACCTTGCCAGCATCTCCAGGCCCAGAGTGATCTCCTCTTCTGTCTTCTTTCCTACAAGTTCAGGCACGATCTTACGCATATCATCTTCGAGATTCCCGATGTTCTGGTTGGTAGGGATCACGCAGTTTGCCGCGGTAATATGCCCTGTTTCATTTATCGTATACTCATGGAACAAAGAACCTCTCGGGGCCTCCACGCAGCCGGCGCCGGTATTCGGCGTGTACTTGATCTTTCCGATCTCGCTTCTCTTGGGCCAGGAGGCGACCACGACCTTTTGCTCATTAAGGCCGTTTTTCAGGATCTTCTCCATTATTGCGATCGATTCTTCCAGGCAATGCACCCATTCCACAAGCTGCGCCGCCGTATTCAAATAAGGGTTGTGGATCGGAGGCTTCAGCCCCAATTCTTTGGCTACTTCCTTCGCTTTTTTATTTAATTTAGCGAAATTATTGTTAAACCTGGATACAGCTCCAACCGCGTAGGTCTTTCCGTCGATTTCCGATATTTTCGCGCGGGAATAATCCAGCACCCTTTCCTTAAAGACTTTCCTGTAATCCTGCACCCTGGTTTTCCTGCCGCCGTTCACTACCAGGTCCCCATCGTAAAAAGCGTACTCCTCATCGCTTGAAAGCGACATATATTGCGTGGGCCTGTCAAACTCAGGGAATTTAAGGGTTTTGATTATTTTTACCGTGGTTTCTCCGTCTTTGCGCGATTCAAGCATCATCTGATACAGTTTTTCCAAGCCTTCGGTCTGAGGTAATTGGGTCAACCCTCCTATCACATAGCTTATCGGATGGATGTGGCGTCCGGCGAGCACTTCCCCCGCGTAATCGCTCATCCTTTTCATCCTAAGCGCCATTTCAATTACAGGCTTATGTGTCTTTATCAAAGGCACGATGCTTTTTACCCCTAAGAGGTCCGGGGCAACAAGGATTAAGATATGCAGGATATGGCTGTCCAGCTGTTCCGTGTGTAAAAGTAATTTCCTGAGCATTATTGTTTCTTCCGAAGGTTTCACGCCTAAGGCGTCTTCTCCCGCTTTTATGCTCACCAGGCTGTGCGCGCAGGCGCATATCCCGCAGATACGGCTGGTCAGATGCTGGGCTTCCCAGATAGACCTGTCCACAAGCATAGACTCGAAGAACCGCGGGGATTCGATGACCTGGAATTCGCATTTGGTCATCTTTCCTTCTTTGACGTCGACCACGATATTGCCGTGGCCTTCCACGCGGGTCAGGTAATGCACATCTACTTTTACGTCCTTGGAAATAGTTTTTTTATTTGAATTCTTTGTCATATTTATCTCCCATTGAATCGCTGTATAAAGTAAAATTCTGCAGGATCTCTTCCAGCTTTAAGCCGTATTTTGCCAGTATGTCTTTTTGCGCGTCTGATGCGGGATTGTCCACTAACCCCCTGCAGCCGTAACACCTGTTCCCGTTATTGATACACCAGGAATTACATCCTGCCCTGGTGACCGTGCCCATGCATTCCTGGTCTTTTTCATAACGGCAGACGTTCTCGTTCATCTTGCATTCCACGCATACCGGATAATTCGGCAAAACATAAGGTTTGCCCATAAGAATACATTTTAAAACGTTGACTATCTCCGGGACATAAGGCGGGCAATTATGGATGAAATAATCCACTTTCACCACCGCGTGGACCGGCATCGCTTTTATGGTGTTTACCGTATCCGCCTTGTCGCCGTAAACGCGCTGCTTTGCCACATCCAGGGAAGTGCGGTTTTTAACGCAGTTTACCCCTCCGATGGTGGCGCAGGCCCCAAAAGCTACCAGGACCTTGGCTTGTTCCCTTATTTTCTTTATGCGTATCACGTCGTTATCCGTGGAAATCGCGCCTTCAACGAACGCGACATCGTAGTCATCGGACTTCTCAGACATGACCTCGCGGAAACTGACGATATCCACTATCTCTACCAGGTCAAGCAACGTCTGCCCCATATTGGCAAACTGCAGCTGGCAGCCTTCACAATCGGTAAAATCGAAAAAAGCCACCCTAGGCTTCCCGCTAGATTGCTTTTTCATGGCATTCTCCTTTGAAATTTTTAAGCTCGGCGTAATTGAACACGGGGCCCGACTGGCAGACATACTTGCCTTCGATCTGGCAATGTCCGCATTTACCCAGCCCGCATTTCATTCTTCTCTCCAGGGAAACGATAAGCTGGTGGTCGGGTATATTTTTCTCAAGCAATTTCACGATGACGAATTTATACATGATCGGCGGCCCTACCACCACCGCGTAAGTCCTGGTAGGGTTGATATCGATGCCGGGGATAAGCGTGGTTATCAAGCCGACGTTACCCTTCCATTCCGGGTCGCCCTTATCCACCGTGCAATTAAATTTAATTTCAGACCTTCTCATCCAATCGAGGGTTTCCTCCCTGAATAAAAGTTCTTTGGGAGCTTTGCAGCCCAGGAGAATCTGCACATTCCCGAAATCATTCCTGTGGGCCATGATATACCTGATCAACGAGCGCAGCGGCACTATCCCCAAGCCTCCGGCCACTATCAAGACATCGTAACCGAACATATTGTCTATGGGAAACCCTTTGCCGAAAGGGCCTCTTATGCCTAATTGGTCTCCTTTAGCTAACTTATGCAGGGCGTTCGTCAATACCCCGACGTTCCTGACGGTAAGGTCAAAGTAGCCCTTATCGGAAGGAGAAGAACAGATGGATATCGGCGCTTCGCCGTAACCAAAGATGGAGGCCATTACGAACTGCCCGGGCTCATGGCCGAGGTTTATCTTGTTCTCAAGTTCGATCCTGAAGAATTTTTCCTTCTCGGTAAGCATTTCGGCCTTGATTATCCTGGCCTTCATTGGCTTATACGGAGAAGTTTTCATATGCTCAAGAAGTATTTCCCTGTCAATCATCAATTTACCCTCGCTTTGTGTACAGACACAATACCGGCGCAATTCCGCCACCAGGCGGACACCGGCGCAATTCCACATAAGCGCCGGGTGAAAGCATAAGCGCCGGATGTTATTGTATAGTTTCCGTCAGTGAATTTACCGTCTCTATAAGCTTTATATCCGCCATACAGGTCCTGGTGCATCTTCCGCACCCGGTGCAGAAATACCTGTTATATTTATCCACCGAATATTTGAATTTTCTGTAATACCTGTGCCTTTGCCTGGCGTCGCGGCCTTTCCTGAAGTCCTCGCCTCCGGCCACCTTGGCGAAATCGTCCATCTGGCAGGAATTCCACATGCGCGACCTGACCCCTTCCTTAAGGGACAATTCCATCTGGTCCATCACGTCAAAACAATAGCAGGTGGGGCATACCGCCGTGCAGTTGCCGCATCCGACGCACCTTTTTCCTACATCTTTCCAGACATCCGAAGCGAAAGACTTATCGAAGGCATCGTAAACTTTCGGGAGCTGCGCGTTAAATTCCGGTTTGAATATTTTCTTTTTTTCCTCTCTTACCCTGTCCAGGCTTTCCATATCCGCGTTTACCGCTTCCTTGATGTAACTTAAGCCTTTTACCAATTTCTCTCCCTTATCGGAATTGATGTGCAGGATAAAATTATCCCCGATATCAACCATCATCAGGTCATAACCGCCCCTGGGCTCGTGATTGCCCATCGCGGCGCAATTGGCGAATTTATCGCAGTACTCAAGGCATTCTATCCCGATAATGGTCATCTTGTCTTTTCTGTTCAGGTAATTGGGATCCTCGGGGCTGTCGCGAAAAACCACATCCATGCACTGGATACCGGCTATATCGCAGGTGTGCACCGCGAAAAGTATAAACTCCTCGAATTCCTTGATGGCCTTTCCGGTTTTAAAGGGATTGACGCTGAACTTGAATAATTTTTCCCTTTGAGGGAAATAATATTTTTTCGGAGGCAATATCGTGGGGATATATTTGAGGCTTACCTCGCTTATGTCTTTTACGGGGCGAAAGACAAAGAGGTTCTCTTTTTTCTTCGGCGCGTAGACCCTGGCCTTCTTTTTAAGGTCGGCAAGCCATTTACCAAGATTATCCTTATTGATCACCGCGTATTTCATTTTTTTCTCCAGTCTTTCAGCAGATTAAATTTTATTTAAATTCTATTCTGGTGATTTCGAATTCAGCGCCGTAAGGTATTGCCTTTATTTCCATATCCAGGCCCTGCCAGCGGGTGCCGGTAGAGGCCTGCCTGAAATGCTCTAAAAAATGCTCTTTACTAAAACCGCTTAATTCCGACACGGAAACATATATCCTGGAAACGCTTTTTCCGGACGCCTTTTCTTCACTTTCCAGGTACAAAAGAAGCTTCTTAAACAAATGGGTTTCGTGCACGGCGCGTATAATTGTGAAATTTATCACAAATTGTGCTAAATTTTAATAATTTTACCATTGGCGCAATGATTGTCAAGAGATTTACTTTTTATTTACCTATATTATCCGCTATTGCTTTAAGGAGGGTCTCGGGTTTAACCGGCTTCTCGAGCACGGCCTTTACCGGCAGCCAATCCTCATCAGGCTCAAAGCCGAAAGGAAGGTTCATCTCTTTTTTTATTCCAGTAACCATTATGACCGGGATGCTCTTTGTTTTTTCGTTTTTCTTCAGGCTGACCGCTATATCGAAGCCCTCGGTCTTGCGGGCCATCATCACATCCAGCATGATCAGGTCGGGACAGGAACTTTTAGCCAGGCCAAAGCCATCCTCTCCTTTTGAAGCGGAAGCCACTTCATAGCCTTTTGCTTCCAGAAGCGTCGTGATCGCTTCGGTAAAATCCGCGTCGTCATCAATCACTAATATTTTCTTCGCCATTTTCTCCTCCTCCCACAGCAGTGGGACACCCGCGCTATGTTCTGCATAAGCGCGGGGTGTTAGCTAATTAAGTAGAATTGATTATAACAAAATTATTTCCTGCGCTCAACACATATTTGGAGCGTATCGCCCCTGGAATAATCCAGGCTTCGGCCGCAAACCGCGGCAACATCCTTAAGATACCCCTTATAAAAAGATTCGTGTTCGTTGACGCATCTTTTGCCGGGATAGATCTCGTAGAGCTTCCTGTAATTATCGGGGGTGAAATTTAGCATCAAAACATTAGCCCCGCACTTAAGGCCTTCCATCCTTGAGTCCTTGTCGCCTATGCTTCCTAAAGCCGTAGTTGCGGGTAGATGCGCCGATTTTGTTACGATCCTGGTCAGCGCCAAAGCTTTCAGCGTCAAATCGAGTCCGCCCGTATTTTCTTTCGCCAGCGCCGTGCCCGGATGCGGGATGAACGGACCGATCCCTATCATATCGAAATTTTCCTGTTTAAAAAACAAAATGTCCCCGGCTATGGATTTTATGCTCTGGCCCTTTAAACCGATGATATTACCGCATCCGGTCTGATACCCCAGGGCCGCCAGGTTTTTTAAACATTTGAGCCTGTTTTCAAAGCTCATGCCCGGATGCAAGGATTCATAAAGCGCCTTATCGCGTGTTTCGATCTTTAATAAATACCGGTCGCAGCCGGCATATTTCCAGGAACGGTAATCTTCTATATCCCTTTCCCCCACCGACAAGGTAACAGCCATATCATAACCCGACTTTATTTCAAGGATTATATCTTTTAACCATTCTGCCTCGACACTTTCATCCTCGCCCGACTGCAGGACAACGGTTTTTATGCCGCTTTCGGCGATCCTGGCTACGCATTCCATGATCTGGCGGCTGTCCATCCTGTACCTTGGGAGATTCACGTTATTTCTATTCAGCCCGCAGTAAAAACAGTTGTTCCGGCAGAAACTGGAAAATTCTATTATCCCGCGTAAAAGTATTCCGTCCCCGGCGTATTGCCGGCGCACTTTATCGGCAAAAGCAAAGATCTTTCCCGCGCTTGTTTTATCCTCAAGCGCCAGCAGGAATTCCAGGTCTTTAGCCTCCGGTAATTCCGCTTCGTATATCCTCTGTAAAACCGGCTCGATCCTCATTATTTCTTCTCTTCCGCTTTCCTTATATCCTGCAATATCTCAACGATCTTCTTCGGCGTCAGTTCCCCGTATATCTTCTCGTCGATCATCACCACCGGGGCCAGGCCGCAGGCGCCTAAACAACGCGCCTCCTGCAGGGTAAAAAGATTATCCTGCGTGGTTTCTCCCATCCCGATCTTCAATTCCTCTTGTATGGCGTCAAGCAGCTGGTATGCGCCTTTTACATAACAGGCGGTGCCAAGGCAGACAGAAATCGGGTGTTTACCCCGGGGTTTAAGGTTAAAGAAATGATAAAATGTGGCCACTCCCCAGATATGCGCGGTCGGGATGTTCATTTCCTGAGCGATCTCATCCATCACCGCCTTATCCAGATAACCGTGGATCTCCTGGGCTTTATGCAATATCGCTATCAGGTGGGATTCCGGGTGATCTTTATGTTTACACTCCTGCATAAATTCTTTAAGTTCCATCTTTCCTCCGTTTATCTTACCTTAAGTTCCCCGGGGATTATGCCCTTCGGCTCTTTCGGTTTATAATGCGTGTGCAGAATTTTATGTGATTTAGCGCTCAGGGGCCTTCCCAAGAATTCCTTGTAGATCCTCTGTATATCGGGATTCTCATGGCTTCTCCTGATCGTCTTATTCCGGTCGATATTATACAAGGCCTCGGCCCTTTTTTTAAGGCAATCTTCGTCTAAAGGTATGGAATTCAATCCCGCGTAAGGCTGTCCTCCTCCTCCTATGCACCCTCCGGGGCAGCCCATGATCTCGATAAAATGGTACCTTTCTGGGTCCTTCCTTACGATATCAAGTAAATCAGAGGCGTTGCCTAAACCGTGTGCCACGGCGACCCTTATTTCCTTGCCGTCCATCACCAGCTTTCCTTCTTTTATCCCTTTTAAACCCCGAAGGTCGTTTATTTCGATATCCAGCATGGTCTCTCCGGTATAAAGCTCATAAGCGGTCCTTATTGCCGCCTCCATTACGCCGCCCGTGGTCCCGAAGATAGCGCCCGCGCCTGAAGATAACCCCAAAGGCTCGTCAAAATTTTCCCCTTTGATGCGCAACAGGTCAATACCCGCGGATTTGATCATCCAGGCGGTTTCCCTGGTCGTGACCACCATGTCCACCGCCGCCATATCGTCGATCATCAATTCCGGCCTCGAGGCTTCGTATTTTTTGGCGGTGCAGCACATTATGGCGACACTTACTATCTGCTTAGGGTCCTTCTTTATCTTTTGCGCGAAATAACTCTTTACCAGCGCTCCCATCATCGACATCGGGGATTTGCAGGTGGAAACATTCTCTATAAGGTCCGGGTAGAACTGCTCCAGGCATTTCATCCAGGCGCTTGAGCAGGAAGTGATCATCGGGAGCTTTCCCTTACCCGCGAGCCTGTCCAGGAATTCGCTGGCTTCCTCCATTATGGTGAGGTCCGCGGAAAACTGCGTGTCAAAAACATAATCGAAGCCTAATCTCTTTAAAGCGGCGGCGGTTTCTTTTTCCATCGCCCTGCCCGGCTCTAAGCCGAAGGCTTCTCCGATAGAAGCCCTTACCGAAGGAGCTACCTGGGCGATCTTCACCAGCGACTTGTCGTCTAATTTAGTGAAGAGTTCCTGGGTATAATTTTTCTCAACGAATGCCGCGGTAGGGCAGACGTTAATGCACTGTCCGCAGGTAGTGCAAACGCTGTCTTTAAACGGCATATTATAAGCGGGCATTACTACGGTCTTAAATCCGCGGTAAGCCTGGCCCAGCGTATGCGCCTTTTGCACTTCCGAGCAGATCCTGACGCATCTTCCGCACAATATGCATTTATTCGGGTCTCTTATTACCGAAGTGGAAGAAATATCTTTCTCATAATGTTTCCTCTCCCCTTCAAAATGCCTCTTCCTTATGCCCATGGAGTAGGCCAGCCTCTGCAATTCGCATATGCCGTCCCTTTCGCAGGTGTGGCAATCCTGAGGGTGATTATCCAGGATAAGTTCCACGATGTCGCGCCGGGCGGTCCTTATTTCTTTTGTATTGGTATTGATCTTCATTCCTTCACTTACAGGATAGGCGCAGGAAGCGACATAATTCCTCATGCCCTCCACTTCCACGATGCAAACGCGGCAGGCGCCCTCTATGGAAAGCCTGGGATGATAACAAAGCCTCGGGATCTTGAAACCGAGTTTATCGGCAGCCTGCATGATAGTCTGTCCTGATTCAACCGCGTAAGGTTTGCCGTTTATGTAAATGGTTATTTTCTGCATTTTAATATCTCCTTTAACTCTTTTCTATCGCGTTAAATTTACAACTTTTAAAACACAGCCCGCATTTAATGCATTTTGCCTGGTTTATCGCGTGTTTGTTTTTCGGGCTGCCTGAAATCGCCTCCACAGGACAGGCTTTCTTGCAGGCAGTGCACCCCACGCATTTGTCGGTTATTAAATAATTCAGCATGGCGGCGCAAACCCGGGCGCGGCATTGCTTTTTATTTACATGTTCTTCGTATTCTTCCCTAAAATGCCTTAATGTGCTTAAGACGGGATTAGGAGCCGATTGCCCTAAACCGCAAAGAGAAGCTTTTTTGATCACATTGCCTAACCGCTCCAGCTTCTGGATATCTTCCATAGTGCCTTTTCCTTCGGTTATTTTCGTCAGCAGCTCAAGCATGCGTTTGGTGCCTTCGCGGCAGGGAGCGCATTTTCCGCATGACTCATTCTGAGTGAATTCCAGGAAAAACTTGGCGATATTGACCATGCAGGAATCCTCATCTATCACGATCATGCCCCCGGAGCCCATTATGGAGCCCGCGCTTAATAAAGAATCATAATCTATTTTCGTGTCGAGAAAACTTTCAGGTATGCATCCTCCGGAAGGGCCGCCGGTCTGCACGGCCTTGAATTTTTTATTATCGGGTATCCCTCCCCCGATATCATAAATGATCTGGCGCAGGGTCGTGCCCATCGGGACCTCTACCAGCCCTGTGTTCTTTATCTTGCCGGCGAGGGCGAATACCTTGGTGCCTTTGCTTTTTTCCGTGCCGATAGAACTAAACCACTCCGCGGTATCCAGGATTATTACCGGGATATTCGCCCAGGTTTCCACATTGTTTATTACGGTGGGCTTTCCGAACAAGCCGCTTACGGAAGGATACGGCGGCCTTGGCCTTGGCATGCCGCGGTAGCCTTCTATGGAGTGAATAAGGGCCGTCTCCTCTCCGCAGACAAAAGCCCCGGCGCCGAGCCTGATTTCCACATCAAAAGAAAAACCCGAATCCAGGATGTTTTCTCCCAGGAAGCCTTCCCTGCGCGCGTCTTCGATCGCCTTTTCCAGCCTCTTTATGGCCAAAGGATACTCAGCCCTGATATAAATAATGCCTTTATGCGAACCGATAGCGTAACCTCCGATGATGATCCCTTCGATGATCGCGTGAGGGTCTCCTTCGATCATGCTTCTGTCCATGAAAGCCCCGGGGTCGCCTTCGTCGGCGTTACAGATAACGAATTTCTCATCGCTGTTTTCCTTCGCGGTAAGTTCCCATTTAACGCCGGTCGGGAATCCCGCGCCGCCCCTGCCGCGTAACCCGGATTTTTTCACCTCGGCAATGACTTTTTCCGGTTTCATGTCTGTCAATACTTTTGCCAGGGCCTCATAGCCCCTTACCGAAAGATAATCATCGATACTGGCCGGATCTATTATGCCGCAGTTACGAAGAGCTATCCTCATCTGCTTACCGAAAAAATTTACGTCCCCGAATACCCTGAAAAAACGGTTATAGAGATGGTCCTCGTCTATGATGAGCCTGGCTACCGGGTGTTTTTTTACCAGGTGCTCGGCTATAATGACGGGGATATCTTCCACGGTCAAATTTCCGTAAATGTTATAACCGGGATTTATGATCATGATCGGGCCCTTTTTGCACATACCCAGACAACCGGAAAGGTTGACGCTTACCTTTTCGGACAAAGAGTTTTTCGCGAGCTCTTTTTCTATCGCCTCGAGCAGTTCCTTGGAATTTTTATGCAGGCAGGAAGGCCCTTCGCACAGTGTAATGTTGTACCTTTTCATTTTATTATCCACTCCTTGATCGCTTCGCCTTTTTTAAGATGCCGCTCGATTATCTGGGCAGCCATTTCTTCCGTTACCCTGCCGTATTTAACCGGCATTTTACCTTCTTCGATGACTTCTACCGTAGGCTCAAGATTGCATCTGCCGGCGCAGCCTTTCTGGCTGAGATACACGTCGGTGAGCCCTTTTTTGATGGCGCTTTCAAAAACCCGCATAACCTCTTTTGAACCGGCGGCTATCTCACAGGTAGCCATACCCACGTAAACTCTTTTCGTGGAAAGATAACCTTTCCCCACTATCCTGTTGATCGCCTCGGTCCTTTTTTTCCTGATAATTTCCAACGGTGTGGTTGCCATTCTTAAAACCCTTTCCTTTTAGACTGGTCCTACTTTTCAACCTGGAATAGGAACGCGTTCCCATGCTCCCTGGCTTCTACCCTTAAGTCGCCTCCATGCTTGTTTATTATTTCCCGGGTGATAAACAGCCCAAGGCCTGTCCCCTTTTCTTTTTTGGTTTCCGGATTTTCCAGGCGGGAAAATTTCCTGAACAGCTTCTCTTTCTCCTGTTCGGAAATAGGCCTGCCGTCATTGTAAACCTCTATGTCGATCTTATCTCCGTTGTCCCTGGCGGAGATGACCACCCTGCCGCCTTTCAACCCGTATTTCAAGGCGTTCCCCAGCAAATTATTCACGGCTATCTGCAGTAAATTACGGTCGCCTTTTATCTTTACCCCTGAAGTGACATTATTGACGACCTCAAAACCCTTTTCGCTTGCTTCGCGGGAGAATGCCTCGACAGAGGCGTCCAATATATCCTCTTTTAGCAGGAGCTCCTCTTTTTTAGCTAACAGTTCTTCTTTTTCTATCGTGCTTAAATCCAGGAAATTACGTATCGTGGAAGCGAAATAATCGAGGCTCCTGGCCACAGAATCCAGGGCCTTTCTTTGTTTGAAATTTATCATTCCCAGGAAGCCGTCCCGCACCGAATAGGCGTTTAATATAGTGGAAGACAATATCCCTTTCAATTCGTGGGCGACAAAACCTATCAGCTCTAAATAACTTTTATTCAGGGCGGCCAGTTTGTCGTTAGATACCTTAAGGCTCCTGTCCCTTTCATTCAACTTGCCGGCCATATCGTTAAAAGCCTCCGCGAGCTCGTTCAATTCGCGCGTCTTTGTCTTGGTCCGGACTTTATGCTCGAGCTTTCCCCCTGAGATCTTGGCGGTAGCGTCAAGCATCTCGGTAAGAGGCTTTGAGATGCTGTCGGCAAGCACAAAAGCCAGGATCACCGCGAGCACTGCTACACACAATATGATAGCGAAAAACCCGAGCAAAACATTCCGGGTCATATCGTTAAAAGGTTTTTCCAGTATCCCCACGTACAATATGCCTATGATATTGCCGTTTATGTCCTTTATAGGCTCGTAAGAAGTAAGGTACCAGTCGGTGACCACGAACGCCCGGTCTAACCAGGTCCTGCCGTTTTTAACCACGGTATCGTAAACCTTTTCCGAGACTCTCGTGCCTATCGCGCGGTTGCCGGAACGGTCAAGGACATTTGTCGCGATACGCACATCCCCCTGAAAAATAGTCACCGTGCCTATGGGTTTACTGGCATAAAGCCTGTTTTCGAAAACCAGGTCGTGGATCTTGTCCACGAGGGTAAAATCCCTGTTAATGATCTCCCCGCCGTATAATACCTCGGAGACCGCGCCTGTCCTGTCGAACATCGGCAAGGCGTATTCTATGGCCATCGCGCTATCAAGGACTTTTAGTTCCGTGGGTATCGCTTTCGGGGTAAAGCGTATTTCTATATTGGCCCTTTGGAAAAGCTCGTTCCCCATTTTCTTTAATTCATCCCGGCCGATTATGCGGCTGCCTCCGGAAGGCCTGCCTTCAAAGGCCTGTTTTACGATCTCATTCTTTACGCCCGCCGCCTGTTCCCTGTTGATCACGTAAAGGTAATCCAGGCCTATCTTCTTCTTTAAGTCCTGCAGGTCATCGGTGCGCGAAATTATGCTAAAGGCCGTCTTTATTTTTTCCAGTTCGCTGTTATAAACGGTCCGGGCGGCTTTAAGGTTATTCTTAACTTCATTCTGCGCCCTTTCGACGATATTGATCTTTATGAGGTATATCCTGAATAACGAGATAAAGAAACTCATTACGAAGATGACTATCAAAAATGAGAATAATATTTTCTGTTTTAGCGAGGTGGTCTTCATTTTGAAATAACTTCCATGGCCGCGGGAAACGCGGATAGCACCCTTTCCAGCACCCCCTGCAGGTAGGCGATACATAGCCCGTAATTTGTTATGGCGACGCCTTCTTCTTGCGCACGCTGTATCCTGGAAAGCATTTCTCTTCTGGCAAGCATACAGCCGCCGCAGTGGATGACTAATTTATAGCCTTTAAGGTCCTTAGGATAATCATGCCCGGAACAAACATCTATTTTGACATCCACGCCCAGGTATTGCCTTAGCCAGCGCGGGATCTTTACCCTGCCGATATCGTCTTCGATAGCGTGATGGCTGCAGGCTTCGGCGATGAGCACCCTATCTGCGGCCTTTAATCCATCGATTGCGCTCAATCCCCTGACCGCCTCCGCTAAATCCGCCTTATATCTCCAGGAAAGTATGGAAAAAGTGGTGCATTTCACGTTCTCCGGAGTATCGGCCACCATTTTCAGTACCGCCTGAGAATCGCACACCACCAGGTCCGGAGGGTTTTTCAGGTTACCCAGGAAATGCGCGTATTCCTTTTCTTTAACCACCAAAGCCGCGGCGTCATTGTCCAAAGCGTCCCTTATTGCCTGGACCTGAGGGAGTATAAGCCTGCCGCGGGGAGCCTGAAGGTCAATGGGTGCGATCATCACTACGAGTCCTGCCGGAGGCAATAAATCCCCTAATAAAGAAGGCGGGTTAATAAAATCATCCGGGCAGACTTCGATCAGATTTTTTTTAAGCGCGTTCACATAATTATCCCTCTTAGCGAGATCCAGGCTTGAGCAGGCAAAAGAACGTGTAACCTCAGCATTGATTTTGCGCAAAAAATCCTCTGAAGGATATTTTAGATCTATTTTATTTATAACAGCTATTACCGGGGCCCGCCTTTCTTTGGCCTTACGGACGATTTCGTCTTCATATGCTGTCCAGACACCGGCTTCGGCGATAAGCAGGATCACGTCCGCCCGGTCGAATATTTTTTCTGATTTCCCGATCCTGAGCGCGGAGAGGCATGAAACATCGTCTACTCCCGCGGTATCAAGGAATACGACCGGACCTACCGGCTGGAGTTCCATAGTTTTTTCAACCACATCGGTAGTGGTTCCCGGGACAGGAGAAGTTATAGCCACGCTCTGTCCGCAAATAAGGTTTAAAAAACTGGATTTCCCGACATTGGTCCTGCCGAACAAACCGATCTGCAGCCTTAAAGATTTAGGTGTGCTGTTCATCTTCCCTGTACCCCAGCGAAGTAAGGTTTTGCGCGGACAGGACCCTATCCACCGTGGCCTTACCCAGCTTCGTTATTAAAAATTCCCGTAAGTTTTCTTTTCCCGAGGCAAAAAATTCCTCAAGGACATCGCCTGCCTTTTCATAACCTAAAAGCGGAAGGAAGGCGGTGATGATCATGGGATTCCTGTCAAAATATTTTCTCGCGCAGGCCTCATCCGCTTTTATTGCCCCCACATGGTCTTTGAGCATGCCGGCCGTATTGGCAAGTATCCTCATGGATTCCAGGATACTAAAAGCTAAAAGCGGTATGAATTCCGGGATCTGCAAACTGCTACGGGAAACCGCTTCGGCGACCAGGGTATCATTTGACAATACCTTTAAAGAGCCCTGGATCGCCGCTTCCAGGATCACGGGATTTACTTTCTCCGGCATGATCGAAGAACCGGCCTGTACTTTCGGAAGGCTTATCTCTCCGAGCAGATTGAGCAGCCGCAGGTCGCCGCATATTTTTATCATATTTACCGCGCAGGCTTTCAGGGTGGCGGAAACCTCCACAAAAGAATCGCTGTTAGCGGTCAGGTCTAAAACATTTTCGCCCCTGGCCAGACCAAGGCCGGTTACCTGCCTTAGTTTCTCAATAACCAGGAATATATATTTTTTAGGGGCGGTTATGCCGGTGCCTATGGCTGTGCCGCCCAAATTAACCGTTCTAAGGCGCTCCTCGCATTTAAAGGTGCGCCACCTGTCCCTGGCGAAGGCTTCGGCAAAAGCGCCGAACTCAAGGCCAAGCGTCATAGGCACGGCTTCCTGCAGCTCGGTCCTGCCGACTTTAACCATATCCGCGAATTCCTTTTCTTTCTTCTGGAACTCCCCTTGCAGCCCTTCGATCGCGCAGCTTAATTCCCTTAAAGAAAAAATACAGGCGATCTTTAAAGCGGTCGGGTAAACGTCATTGGTAGACTGGTGCAGATTGACATCCCCGGTAGGGCTTACTATGCTGTAGTCGCCCTTTGACCCTCCCAGCAATTCTATCGCGCGGTTGGCGATTACTTCGTTGGCGTTCATGTTCGTGGAAGTGCCGGCTCCCCCCTGCAAAGCGTCGAGTGGGAACTGCCCGTTGAACCTTCCTTCCGAGACTTCTTCGCAGGCCTGAATAATGGCCTGGGCCTTATTATTGCCAAGATAGCCCAGTTCCAGATTAGCCTGGCAAGAGGCCTTCTTTACAAAAGCGAGCGACTTTACCAGTAATGGATCAGCCTTATAATCAGTGAGGGAGAAATTCCCTATTGCCCTCTGCGTGTGTATACCCCAATACGCTTCCAGAGGGACTTCTTTTTCTCCGAGGAAATCTTTTTCAATACGGTATTCCATATGGGGCCTACTCTCTCTTCGCTTTATCCATGGTATTGACATAGTAAATCACGTTCTCCAGCTCAAGTTCAAGGTTAACGTTATTTACCACGCAATCTTCCGGTGCCCGCAATCTTATCGGCGCGAAGTTTAACACGCCTTTT
>JAQULD010000026.1 GCA_028719045.1 Candidatus Omnitrophota bacterium
GGAAGGCCCGGACACTTTTTTGATCTCTGCCAGCTGTACTACGGGAATACTGGCTCCCGAAGGAGTTGTGACATAGACTTTTTTTATTTTTTCCATGTCATCCCTGAGCTCGCGGGGATAACGCACATTCACCGAGAACCTCTCCCTGCCGTTAATTGTCTGGGTGATATTTTCCCCTCCGATAGCCGAGGCAAGCGCCATCTGCACATCTTCGATGTTCAAACCGTACCTGGCTATCTGGTCTTTTTTCAGATTGAAATCGACGAAATAACCGCCGGAAGTCCTTTCGGCAAAAACACTCCTTGCCCCGCTTATCCCTTTAAGCTGCTTCTCAATCTCAATGCCGATAGCCTCCACCGTCTTTAAATCATCACCGTATACTTTTATCCCCACAGGAGTGCGCACTCCTGTGGTAAGCATGTCTATCCTGGCTTTGATCGGCATTGTCCAGGCGTTAACCTGTCCGGGCAGCTGAAGCGCCTGGTCCATATCCTGAATAAGTTCATCCCAGGAGATCCTATCCGGCCAAATAAGCCTCAAAGGCGGCTGTAAAAAACCGGGGATGGCTTTGGAATACCATCTGTCTTTATAGCTCCATTCATTTTGCGGTTTTAATACCACTACCGTTTCCATCATCGAGAACGGCGCGGGATCGGTTGAGGTATCCGCCCTGCCCGCTTTCCCGAAAACACTGACCACCTCGGGAAAAGTTTTAAGTATTTTGTCCTGCAGCGCAAGCAGTTTGGTCGCCTCGCCTACGGAAATACCCGGAGGCGTAGTAGGCATATAAAGGATCGCGCCCTCATTTAAATTCGGCATAAATTCCCTGCCTATTTTGCCAAATACCGGCATTGAAACTAAGAACGCTATGAGCGCGGCAGACACGATCCAATACGGCCTTTTAAGCGTAAAATTCACCACCGGGCCGTAAAACGCGAATAAAAGTTTGCTGATGGGGTGGGTTTCCTCCGAATGGATCTTTCCCACAAACACGCGGTTGACAAAAGCGGAAAGCCACTTTGGCCTGAATTTATAAAAATCCACCCTGGTTACCAAAAATATGACCGCGGGCACCAGGGTAATGGCCAGAAAAGCCGAGAAGAACATGGCGAATGTTTTTGTAAAGGCCAGCGGCTTAAAAAGCCTGCCTTCTATACCCTCCAGGGTAAATATTGGCAGGAAAGATACCGAGATCACTAAAAGGGAAAAGAACGCCGGGCGGCTTACTTCTTTGACCGCGGACAATAAAACAGGTTTATATTCTCCCGGCCTCCCCGCTTCATTCCACTGGGAGATCTTTTTGTGATAATTCTCCACCACAACGATAGAGGCATCCACCATCGCGCCTATCGCTATGGCAATGCCGCCTAAACTCATGACATTGGAGGTAAGACGCAGGAAATACATCGGGATGAAAGAAATGACCACGGCGATCGGCAAAACCACTATCGGGATAAGGGCGGAAGAAAAATGCAGCAGGAATATTATTATTACCAGGCTCACCACGAGCATTTCTTCGGCAAGCTTCTTTTTTAGGGTATCTACAGCCCTCCTGATCAAATCCGACCTGTCGTAAGTCACCACGAGCTTTACCCCCTCGGGCAGCTCTATCTCGCGGAGTTTATTCTTCACATTTTCTATTACCTTAAGCGCGTTTTCGCCATACCTCATCACCACGATGCCGCCTACGACTTCGCCTTTGCCGTCAAGTTCAGATACCCCTCTCCTTATATCCGGGCCAAAGCCGACTTTTGCCACATCTTTTACCCTGACGGGAACGCCGTTCTTATCCGCCTTAAGCGCGATATCTTCTATATCATTTAAAGACTTAAGATACCCCCTTAATGTCACCATATATTCTTTGCCGGAAAATTCTAATATTCTCGCTCCGGCTTCCTGGTTCGATTTCCTTAAAGCCATGACCAATTCGTTTATGCCTATTCCGTAAGAAAGCAGCGCTTCGGGGTTGGCCGTAACCTGATATTGCCTGACTAACCCTCCTACAGTAGACACTTCCGCCACTCCTTTTACCGCTTGCAGCGCGTATTTCAAGTGCCAGTTTTGGAAAGTGGTCAAATCCTGCAGGCTCTGCTTGCCCTTCCCGGCTACCAGGGCATATTCGAACACCCAGCCTACGCCTGTCGCGTCCGGGCCAAGCTCGGTCTTTACGCCCTGCGGCAGCTGGGACATGACCTTGGTAAGATACTCCAGGACCCTGGAACGCGCCCAATAAATATCCGTACCGTCCTCAAAGATTATATATACATAAGAAAACCCGTAATCAGAAAAAGCGCGGATATCTTTTACTTTCGGAGCGCCCAAAAGCGCGCTGACAATAGGATAGGTAACCTGGTCCTCAATCAGCTGCGGAGGCCTGTCCCACCTGGAGAAAACGATCACCTGGGTATCGGAAAGGTCAGGGATCGCGTCCAAAGGAGTATTTTTTATGCAAAAAATCCCCGCCAGGACAGCCAACCCGACTATAATAAAAACCGTCAGCTTGTTCTTGGCGCTGGATTCAATTATTTTTTCTATCAGATTGCTCATTTTCTCTACGCCTGCCGCAATAGCCTATTTTAAAGCTGTTTCCGAATCCACAAAGAAATTTCCGGAGGAAACCACCGACTCTCCTTCTTGCAAGCCCGATAACACTTCATAAAATCCTTCGGCCTTCTCCCCTAATTTCAATTCCCGCGATTCAAAATAGCCTGAAGGCTTCGCCACAAAAACCACCTGCCGCTCGCCCGTATCCATTACCGCTTCTTCCGGCACGGCAAGCTTTTCCCCCAGGTCAATTTTTATCCGGGCGCTGACGAACATGCCGGGCTTAAGTTTGTGCTCAGGGTTTTTCACCTGCGCCCTGGCGAGCACAGTCCGCGTATTTTCATCCAGGACAGGGCCGACGGAGGAGATCTTTCCCGTAAAGCTCTCCCCCGGAAAACTCACTGCCTCTATTTCCACAACCATTCCATTTTTCACGGCCCCCGCCTCATATTCGTATACCGGCAGATAAATCCAGGCCTTGTCTCCGAGAAGCGGCAGATAAAGATTACCGTCAGGGGCGTTGCGTTTGGTTAATTTCCCGATTTCCTGTTCGCTCATTCCCTGCAAAAGCAGTTTTTTCCTGGCCGCTTCCGCCAGCCCCTCTATCTCCTGTTTCATTATGGAAGATGTATTTCCCAGCATTTTGGCCTGCGCTTCCCGCGCCTGCAGGTATTCTTCCTCGGCTACGTACAAATCCGGGTCATAGGCCACTTTTCCGGCTACAAGGAGCTGTTTTACCAGCTTTCTTTTCCCGGCCTTTTCGGTTTTAATATTCACAAGCTGCTGTTTTTCAGGGCTTATATAAACGCCCTCTTCCCGGGATACGCTTTGTTCCTCCTCGTAAACAGGAGTGTAATCCATGCCCATCTCGTCTTTCATCGGAGTAAGGGAAGTTACCTGGGGTTTCATAGGGTTACGGTAATAAAGTATCTTACGCGCCTGCGCGGGGCCGGGCTTCAGGTTCATGCGCAAAGCAAGATACAGCGAAGCGCTTAAGGCCAGGGACAAAACAATAAATACGCCTAAGAGCACCTTCATGAGATTATTTTTCATTTTTACCCTCTCTTAAATCAGTTCCTACAGCTTTTTCCAGATCCGCCAGGTTCATATTATATTCCACCAGCGCTTTATAATATTCCATCTTCGTTTCGATCAGCATCCTGATATTATCCAGAAGCATCATCGAATCGCCTTTACCTGAGCGGAATCCCGCCAGGGAAGAACCGATAGAGCTTTCCAAAAACGGGATGAGATTATTCTTATACAAAACTATTTTTTGCCGGGCCACCTGCGCTTTTACGTACAGGTCCTTTGTCCTGGCGAGGGCCTTATTTTTCATTGCCTGGTAAGCGGCCTTAGCCTCCTCCAGGTTATTTATCGCTTCTTTGATCTCATATTTTTGCTTGGTCCAATACCAGACCGGCACCGTAAAAGACAGCATAAGGTCCCAGAGCCCGAAACTCCCGGTGGTAAGGCCGCGCAGAGTGATCTCAGACATTAAATCGGGGAAAAGGTTTCTTTTGGCGAGGTCCCGCGCATATTTATTTTTCTCGATGGCGTAAGAAAAAATCAGCAGTTCAGCCTGGTTCTCGAGGGTAAGCTTATACAAGGAAGCAATATCTTTATCAAACGAGAAATCCTCGCTTAGCTGCGGGGCCCCAAGCGCGGATTCAGAAGGCCTGTTTAAAAGCGCGTTAAGTCCGGTTTCTTTGGCGCTTCTCTCCTGGCGCAGATTGGCGATACGGTTATCAAACCGGGCGATCTCCAGGTCTATCTTAAAAAGGTCCTGTTGGGCGATCGCGCCTGTTTCACATCTTGCTTTGGCGACCCGGGAAACCGCCTGCAATATTAACAGGATCTGGCTATCAAGTTCTTCTTCCTTATAATTCATGAACAAATCATAATATCCGTTTTTTACGTCATTGGCCACTTCCGTTTCCTTGCTCCTGAATTCCGCGGCGAACATTTGCGCTTCGATAACGGCGATCTTTCCTTTTAAAGGCAATTTTCCGAAAAAAGGCATCGTTTGCGCGATAGACAGCATCCTGTCTTCCGGCATTGTTTTATCCAGTTTAAATGTCCCCCTGGGTATTTTATCGAATTCAAACGTGACCGCGGGATCCTCCCAGGCTTTTGCCTGCGGGATCCTCGCCTGGGAAGCCTCCCAGCGTTTTTTAGCCGCCAGGACCTCAGGATTGTTTGCGCCGGCTTCCTTAAGGAGCGGGGCAAGCTGAACCGCTTCAGCCGCGTAGCCCAAGCCGCTTAGGGAAAAAAATACCATTATTAAGAATAAAAGAAAATATTTTATCCTCATCTCAGGCGACCTTCCTGAATCGCGCGATCAACTCGACCACTTCATCTATTTTCTTCTGTTTTTCCTGTTCGGATTTTCCCTTTAAGGCCTTTGCCAGGCAGCTTTCGGTATGTTTCTTGAAAACATTGTCCTCGACCCGGTATAATGCCCCTATAACAGAATGGATCTGGGTGATTATATCCACGCAGTACCGTTTTTCTTCGATCATGCGCTGGATACCTTTTACCTGGCCTTCGATCTTTTTTAAGAATTCCAGCTGTTCTTCATGGGTAGTAGGCTGTTCCATAATTATCTTCCTTTCAAGCCAAATATACCATACCCCCCTACCCTATGTCAATAAAAAATTATTTTTTTATCCTTGCCAAAAGGCTCCCTTAGCTAAAATCCGGCATCTTGCGTCATTATCAGTTCACGGCGGGACTTTAAATCAACATTTCCTCTTCCAGCATTTCGCGGAAATTGCTTCCAAAAACCCAGCCCATTCTTTCATAAAGTTCCAGGGCTTCCATCTGGACAAGCTGGTTTATCCTCTCATCGGCTAGATGGACCGGCACCGCCCTTTTCTGTTGGGTGTGTTTTTTATGTATCCTGGTCTTAATCATCTCTACCACCCTCCTCTCCTTGTCTTTTAACTATGTCTGATTATAAAGAGGATGGGTTTAGAGGTAAATGGGCTTTTTCTACTTTTTTCTGACTTTTTTCCCCCGGCTATTTTCTCAGCCCGGCCAGGCCTTTTATCAAGAGAAAACCTGATACTACAGCCAGGATGATACTGATAAGCTGGGAAACGGTTATCAGCCCTCCAAATAAGATAAAATTAGGTTCATAATAACGGAAGCCTTCCACGACAAACCTGGCCAAAGAATAAAGCAGGACGAATGACAGGAATATGAAACCGTCAAACCGCTTACGCCTTTCAAGAGCCACCAGTATCAAGAATATGGCCACCGCGCTCAAAGATTCATACACCTGGGTCGGGATAACCGGAAGGGAATATCGCGCCTCCGGAGGTATCAGCCCGTTAAAGACCTGCTCCGCGAAAACAGGAGGGTTCTCCGCTCCCGGAAAACATACGCCGCCTACTTCGGAAACCTTGCCGTAACAACATCCGTTTAAAAAACAGCCGATCCGTCCCAAGGCGACACCTATGGCAAGGGAAGGGCTTAAGATATCAGCGATCTTCCAGAAAGACAGCTTATTTTTCTTTAAGAACCAGAACGCGGCCGGCAAGGCCAGTACCAGTCCGCCGTAAAAAACAAGCCCGCCTTCCCAGACTTTGAATACATCCGCGAGATGGAACCGGTAGTAGCCCCAATTCACGGCCACGAAAAAAATCCTCGCTCCGGCTATCGAGGAGAGCAAAATGTAAAAAATCAGGTCCATTATTATATTCGGACCTATACCCTGTTTCCCGGCCCTGCTTTGGGCTAAATATGTGCCCACGAGAAAAGCCAGCGCCAGCATAAATCCGTAAGAATAGACCGTAAACATCCCTAATTGAAACAATATCCTATGCATTTTTCTCTCCTTTAAAAAATCCCGGGACAGCGGCGCGGCAATAAGCGCATTTACCGTTTTCTATATGGTCCTCCAGGATATCGAAAACTTCCCTCCTTACCAGTAATTTTTTGCAGTTATGGCAATAGGTATCATTACCCCAGCCATAAACGTTGCCCACATAAATATATTTTAAACCGCATTTCTCCCCGGCCTCCTGCGCGGTTTTCAAAGTTTTCTCAGGCGTGGAAGATCGGTCTGTAAACTTGTAATCTGGGTGGAAGCGGGAAAGATGCCAGGGTATATTGTTATCCACCGAGCAGAGGAATTCCGCGATGTCCCGCAATTCTTCTTTGGAATCGTTAAATCCCGGGACAACAAGCGTGGTCACCTCGACCCAGATCCCCAATTCCCTCATCAATTTGATGGAATCCAAAACCGGGGCGAGCCTTCCCGCGCAGACCTTCCGGTACGATTCATCCCTGAAACTCTTCAGGTCGACGTTGGCAGCATCCAGGTACGGCCTTATCATCCGCAGGCAATCCGCGGTCATAAAGCCGTTGGTGACAAAAATATTGTAGAGCCCTTTTTCTTTGGCAAGTTTAGCGGTATCTTTCGCGTACTCGAAAAATATCGTCGGCTCGGTATAAGTATAGGAAATACTTTCACAGCCGCTTTTTAAGGCGGCCGCCACCACTCTTTCCGGGGGGGTGTCCTCCCCTTCCTGCCCCATAGTGTCGAGCGCCGTCTTTTGCGAGATCTGCCAATTCTGGCAAAACCCGCAGCGGAAATTGCACCCGATACAGGCTATGGAAAAACTCGCTGAACCGGGCAAAAAATGGTACAAAGGCTTTTTCTCAACAGGATCCACGTGGCTGGCTACGATCTTGCCGTATACGTGGGTGTAAAGCGCGCCTTCAAGGTTCTGCCTCACCCCGCAGAAGCCGTATTTGTTTTCCGCGATCCGGCACTGGTGGGCGCAAAGAAAACAATGCACGGTTTTGTTTTCCAATTTTTCGTAGAGTAACGCCTCTTTCATTTAAATCCTTAATTTAACGATATCTTCTTCTCTCATTACCGGTACGGTTAACCTGTATTCCCGCTCATCAGGGAATATTTTATATGAGATTTCCGCATCGGGGTTTCCGCCGCGGTCAAAATAACGGCCGGTTATCGCGCAAGCACCCCTGATCAATTCATCGTTAAAGGCGCCCCGCCCAAGCGCGGTAGCGCCCGCGACATCATCCGGCGGCATAAAAATAAAGTCGCCCCGGCGCGCCAGTCCCAAAAGGCGCTCATTTTCCTTTTCGTCCCTTCCTACCACTAATTTTGCCCGGTCAGAGACCCTGAAGTGCCTGCCGACTTTCAACAGCTCCACATTGCCCGCGTCTAATTCTTTATGGCTGATCAGGTCCTTTACCCTGATTGCGAAACGGGGATCGGTCAGAAGGCAGCCGCCGGCGGGATTCGCGTAATCATGAAAACCGAAATCCCGCGCCAATTGCATCTGTGGCTTGCGTGATCTGCCGTTTAAGTCCAGCAATCTAACCCGGTCCACCCATTTATTTTTCTCAGGGATAGTTTCTTCCAGCAGCTTTGCGCAAAGAGGCCTTAAAATCAGGCCTTCAATTCCCGATTCTTTTTCGATGGTGACCAGGGCCTGCCTATGCTGGGACATCGGGCGCTGCCCCAGTACCTCGCCCGTCACCACGAAACCAGCTCCGAATTCCTCAAGCAGCTCTTTACATTTACGAAGCATAAGTATTTTGCAGTCTATGCAGGGATTCAGGTTTGCGCCGTAGCCGTGTCCGGGATTTTCCAAAACGGAAAGGAATTCATCGACAATATTTATTACCTTTAATTCCACTCCCAGGTAATCCGCGACAGCCCTTACTGAATCAGGGCAGCCATAGGAAAATTTCTCTTCGCGCGAGCAAAAAGGCATATGGAAATTAAGCGCTATAATGCCGATACCCTGGTCCTTAACGAGCCTGGCGGCAAGCAGACTGTCAAGTCCGCCGGAAATTAAAGCTAAAGCTTTCATCTCTTAATGCACCATAGTCAAATTAAGTAAAGTCCCCACGATCAAACCCGTGGCTATCATTATCGCGGTTGCCTTAACCAATGCCTTGAAACCCAGTTCTTTAAGCATGATCACAAACGTGGCAATGCAGGGAAAAGATATGGCAAGGAGTGTTGCGGAAATAAATAATTGCTTTATAGTCAGGTTTAACGGAACAAGCATGCCCACCGCTACGTCTTTCCTGATGAAACCGATAATAAGCGCCACGATCGCCCCCTGGGGGAGCCCGAACAGCCCTTTTATGACCGGGGCAAAAATACCCGTAATGAAATCAAACAGTTTAAAATACAAAAGGATGTTCACGAATAATACGCCCAGGAACACCACAGGCAACGCTTCGATCAGAAACCATTTTATCCTGAAGAGAAGTTTTTTGAAAAGAAGGACCATCGGTGGGAACCTGTAAGCGGGTATCTCAAGCATAAATTCAGGGCTGTAGCCTTTTATAGAACGGTTCAAAATAATACCTAAGATAAGCCAGACGCTGAATAATACCAGGTACACTCCGGCCACATAAAAACCGGAATATTTGCCTAACAGGCCGAATATCATGGCTTGAAGGGGAACGCAAGGAATGCCTATCGATATAAGGGTCGAAGCGATAAACCTTTCCCTCTTGGACTCAAGGATACGCGTGGACAGGATACCCGGTACGTTACAGCCAAACCCGAGCAGCACCGGGATGATCGCGAAACCGTGCAGCCCCAGGCGATGGAACAGGTTATCCAAAAGGATGGCGAGGCGCGGCAGAAAACCCATGTCTTCAAGGAAACTAAGCACGAAATAAAAAGAAATTATATACGGAAGGACCATGTCGAACTCGATATAAGGGGCGGTAGTCAACATGCCGATAGACTGTTTGAAATCGACATTGCCTTTTATTAACTCCCCGATCAACACATGGTGCAGGAAGCCTTTTTGCCCCAGGAAAACGCTTAACTTGTCCACCCAGGGATGGTATACATTAAAAAACAACGGGTCGGCAACTTTGGCGATCAAGGTCTCGGCGACAAAACTCACCACTTTAAAAGAAGCGTACAAAATAACCGCGGCCATAACAGCGCCAGGCAGCGGCCTGACTGAGGCGTCCTCAAGTATCTCTCTTAAGGTATGATGCCTGTGGCTGAGCCTCTGGACCGCCTCTATAATAAGGCCTATCTCCTGCCAGCGTTCCTTGTGGCCCTGCTTATTTTTCGGCTTGGGTTTCGCTTCTTTTATCTTCTCAACGAGGAATTTTATCCCCACTCCGGTAACAGCGCAGGTGGAAACCACCGGCACGCCCAGAAGTTCTTCCAGTTTTTTTACGTCTATGCTTATGCCGCGATGGCGCATATCATCGCACATATTAAGGCTGACGATCAAAGGATAGCCTTCTTCGATCAACTGCAGAGTAAGATACAGGTTTCTTTCCAGGTTTGTGGCGTCCAGCACATTGACAACGGCAATCTCGTCCTTATTTTCCAGGCCAAGCAGCGAAACCGAGACTTCTTCGGCTTTTGATGACGGTTCAAGGGAATAAGTTCCCGGGAGATCGACTACCTCAATCTCCTCTTCGCCTATCTTTAAATAATTCCTGGTTATTTCCACGGTCGTGCCGGGGTAATTAGAGACCATGACGTCTACCCCGGTCAGGCGTGAAAACACCACGCTTTTGCCTACATTGGGATTGCCTAATAAAAATATCTTTTTAATCATTCCAATTCCACGATAATTTTATGCGCCATGCCGTAACCAAGGGCAAGCACAGTCCTCCCCACCTTTATCGCTACCGGGCCCCTTAACATAAACTGGCTTAGTTTAGTGACCTCCCTGCCCGGATAAATACCCATACTCATATATCTGTTAACAAGGGCCTTACCCGCCTGGATCTCGATTATCCTGGCCTTTTGGTTATCACGCAACTTCGCTAAAGGCAGTTTTCTCATATACTTTCTGAGTTTGAATAAAAAAGGTTTAACCTGATCAATCTTTGGCCATGATCTTGAATACCGCCATAAACAAGATACCAAGAAGGAACGCGATGAACGCCAGGTTAGAACGTTTCTGGTTTATTTCTTTATGGATTTCAGGAATAAGGTCGGAAGTGGCGATGTAAATAAAACCGCCGGCGGTCAAAGGCAGAATGAAATTCGATAAATGCGGTATTATGTCGGAAAGGAAATAACCTACCAGAGCTCCCACCATCGCGGTCATTGCCGAGATAAAGTTCCAGGTCAAGGCCTTGCGCCGTGAAAACCCGCCGTATACCAAAACACCGAAATCCCCGAGTTCCTGCGGGATCTCATGAAAAATAACCGCTAAGGTCGTGACTACGCCAAGCTTAACGGAAGCTACGAAGCTGGCGGCGATCACCATGCCGTCTATAAAATTATGGAAACCGTCTCCGATAAGGTTCAGGTAAGTAAAGGCGTGCACATCACAGATGCCGTCGTGGCAATGGCGCCAGTAAAAATACCTTTCCATCATAAAGAAAATAATGATGCCCAGGATCAGGCAGTAAAAAACTGATATGCTGCTGGTGGCTGCCAGGACTTCAGGCAGGATATGCAGGAACGCGCTTCCGATCAAAGAGCCCGCGGAAAAGCCGATAAGACAGAAGATGATCTGCTTGAGCAGCTTATCATTGATCGCCAATGTAAACACGCCGATAAGGGAAATAATACTTACAAGGAATGTGCTTATAAGGATTAAAAATAAAATCATGGCAGGAAATTTTTAGATATTACTGTTTAAGGTGTCCCTTGGCGGTATCTACCGGTAAGAACCTACCCGAGATTGGGTCTTCTGCCTTTATTTGCTTTTTTGGAACGCCAGTTAAGCTTTCCCCTGCGTTTACGTTTTCCCATGGATTCGCCCTCTTTTAGTATTTATAATAGTTAGCCGGTATGGTCTGGGAGATATAACGCACAGCTTCGATAATACAAATCCTTATGGCTTTTTCCATAGGTGTATTCGCGTAGCCTGATAACCCAGCGCCCAAAGCCCAGCCTCCGAAGAAACCTGCTCCGATCGCTCCCGAAACATCGCTTGCCTGCCCCTGCACCCTGGTCGACGCCAGTATTTCCGATGTAGAAGCGTCTATAATACGCAGATCAAGAGCCATATGCGCTTTATTTAAAGAAGCGCCCAGCAATCCTCCCAGCAGGCCGCTGCCTATCCCGCCGCCGCCGCCGATCCCGGCGCTTCCTCCGGATGCCTGCGGTTCAAATTCCGTTACCGCCGCGCTGACAATTAAATCAGCGGTTTGGATTTTTCCTCTTTCAGGCCCGGTTCCCGTGGCAGCCGCCCCGGAAACGGACAATTCCTGTTCTTTCATTATCGCCTGAAGCGCCTGGCGCTCCACTACCCTGAAACGGTTGCTGTTTACCAGCGCCGTTACCAGCATTTCACGCAAGCCGGAGCCGATCTGGCCGTAAGCCTTGGCCGCTTTGACGTCGAAATCCGCGACCGCTATCCTGGCCCTGGGCCCGGAATAAGGAGGCAAAGATTGAGCCCCGGCATTATTGTCTACCTGCGCCGTAGGCTGGGTAAGCTGCTGCAATGACGCGCATCCCGCGAGGCCGGCAGCAATTAATGCACAGCTAGTGGCAAAAAATAATCTCTTCATTTACTTTACCCCCTCTTTTTTCAATGCTTCTAAAATCTCTTTCGCCAGTTCATCGGAAGCCTTGGTCAAAGCTTCTTTTCCTCCGGTGACCGTGTCTAAATGCGCGGAATTTCCCGACGCGTCAAGATACGCCAGGATCTTGCCGTCTTTTACGCGGATCAATTTCGCGGTGATGTTGGCGAAACAGGAAATCATATTTGACTGCGGGACATTGCCTCCGGCAGAGGCTACCGCTTTCCCCAGGACTATAAAATCGGCTTTAGACTGCCCGGCTAATTTTATCGATTCCCCTTCGGATATACCGACCACCTTAAACGCCGGCTCTTTCTTTATAATATCACGCACTGCCTGGGGCTCGATCACTTCAAGGCCTGCTTCCATAAGCTTCCTGGCTATCCCGGCTTCCGTAACGGATAAGTCTATTTCGCTCGCCCACCAGGCGTGCTGAGGGCCGGCGATGTTCTGCTCCGAAACAAGGAGTATCAAACTATCTTTTTTTTGCTGGGCAAAAGATGAAACTAACGGCAATCCCAGGATAACCGCTAAAATTACTGGTAAAATCCTTCTCATTTTTTGTTTCTCCTTTATTACCATTCTTAATAAAATATATCAAATATCGTCGTATGTCAAGCCAAACCTTAGCGGCCCCGCTCACCCAAGACGGCCCTTAAAAAGCTTTAGCAGGTCCGCTTGTTTCCTTACAATACGCCAGGGTTTTTCCTTCCTGATCTCCGCGAGCGTGCTTGAGCCCCCGGAAACTATCACGGTCCTGACCCCGCCTCTTCTTCCCGCTTGGGCGTCAATGGCCATATCTCCCACATAAACCGTTTCAACCGGCCGCGCGCGGAATTTCGACATGATCCCTTTTAATATCGACGGATCGGGCTTGCCGCGCTTAAGTTTGTCCGCGCAGAGCACATAATCAAAATATTTTTTAAGCTTCAGGTGGTTTATGAGGATCAGGCTAAACCTGGTAGGGCGGTTGCTTGCGACCGCGATTTTAAGCTTTTTCGCTTTAAGATACCTGAGCACGGGTTTTGTCCCGGGCAATAAACGGGAATATTTTAATAATGAGACTTCATGATGGCTGCGGTAAATATCAAGCGCTGCCTTCAGCTCTTTTGGTTTTACAAAAGGCTTAAGGAGCAAGGCATCCCCCCAGCCCACCGCGCGGCGTATGGCCCGGGCGCTTTGGAGGGGATAATCCAGCTTACGCATGGTGTAATTGAAACTCTCGATTATCGCCGCGTAAGCGTCGATGAGCGTTCCGTCCAAATCAAAAATCACAAGTTTAACACCGCGCATCTCTAAAATCGATCCTTTAAATAAAAGGGCAGGCTTACACCTGCCCTTTAAACTTTTCCGTGACGGGTCCGGGAATAAACTTCTATTTCGCCTTGGGAGGCTGATTCATGTCCTTGTCTTTGTCCGTATTTTCAGGCTGAATAAGCTCCGACCCCTCTATCTTTTCCACGCTGATATTCTTGGCCGTATTGCTGCCGTCGGGATTAATGACGTAATCTATGCTTACCGTATCCTGCGGTTTTATGTCTTCAAGGGATTTAACATTCTCAAAAGTGGTGGTATCGCTTACCGCGATAGAGATTTCCTTCTCGCTGTCTGTCTCATAATCAAGATATTTCACCGTAACTTTCTTATTCGCGCTATCCACCGAAATAACATCCCCCCAGAGCCACTGTACCTCGGGCTCGCTGGAGATCTGCTCCTGGCCTTGCGGTTTATTCTGCTCTTCGGCCGCGGAAAAACCCGCGTATAAGAAAACCACAGAAAGAATCAATATTAAACTGGCGTTTATTTTCTTTATCATTCTTTCCTCCTTTTAAAGTCAGATATTATCATGTTTTAAATCCCTTGTCAATGGCGGACTGCTTAAAAGCGCGAGGCTAATGGTAAAACGGCAAAAACACCAGCGCCAGCCACACCATAGCGGTAGTTAAAGTCCCTACCGTAAGGCCTATCCAGAACCAGCGGAAAAAATTCATCCGGATATTTTTTTCTTTTTCCAGGATGCCCAGAGCAACTATATTAGCGGTAGAGCCGACTAAAGTGATATTGCCTCCCAGGCAGCCGCCAAAGAGAAGCGCCCACCATAAAGGCTGCAGGTTGAAATTAAAGCTTTGAAAACTCTGTATGACCGGGATGAAAGCCGCTACCAGCACCACATTATCCAGGACGCTGGAGGCTATCGTAGAAATCCAAAGCACCATGCCGGTTAAAACCGCGGAATTATTACTGGCGAGGCTCGAAAGATGCTTAGCCAGCACGTCCGTCGCCCCGGTATATTTAAGTGTGCCCGCCTGGGCAAAGAGCAGCATAAAAAAAAGCAGTGTCCACCATTCAACTTCCTTTTCAATGAAGTACCGGGCCTTGCGCCATTTCCAGATCATCACCAGGCCGCTTGAGATAAGCGGCATGATCAGCAAAATGGTGTCCGGCTCAAGGCTCCAAAGCAATTCGAGGCGGTGGTGCAAAGAAATACAAAGGAGCGTAACGCAGAAAACAGCCAGGCTTATCTTCAAATCCTTGTCCGGAGGGGAAGAAACCAGGTGCAGCGGCATTTTGTTAGCCCCCATTTCCTTTATATGGGCGTCCAGCTCCCTGATGGACTTCCTGTACCAGAAGCACACTATCGCTATGGTTAATACCAGGCAGCCCAAAGCCAGAGGGAAAGCCTTGATGAGAAAATCTTCGAAGGTGAGGCCCGCTTTGGAAGCGATAAGTATTCCTATGGGGTTGCCCAGTACCGTGGCCGCGCTGCCGACGTTGGTAGCAAGCACGGAAATTATAATATACGGCACAGGTTCCACCTCGAAATAATCGCATATTTCAAGGATCGCGGCGACCATAAAAATAATTGAGACCACTTCCGAGGTCATGGTGGAAAGCAGCGCCGAAACTCCGGACAGCACCACGACAAACTTAAAGGCGGTCAAATTCCTGTTCCTTAAGATCAACTGCACTATCCAGGCAAAGAACCCGGTATCTTTCAACAGGCCGACCAGGACCATCATGCCGACCAAAAAGAGGATAACTTCCAGAGACGCGAACTTTACGACGTTTTCAAGATTGATCGTGCGGGTTATAAGCAGAAGGGATACGCCCAAAAAGGCGAAACTTAAACGGAAATCCCAAAAAAACAGGGTACCGAGAATGGATGCCGAGAATATGGCTATGGCGATAGACTGGTGAGTGTCTAAGCCGATCTGCCTGCTCAAGAATCCGAGGCCGGCAGAGATCAAAAGAAGAATAACGAATTTCTTGGCCATTTGGGAATTACCTTTTATTTATCCGAAGGACAGGCCCCTGCTTCCTGGCAAAAAGCCCTTAGCACGTCGCATCGGGCAATAATACCTGTTATCCTGCCCGATTTATCCAGGACGGGGATCCTGCGCGCCTTTTGGGTAAGCATGACCTTGGCGGCTTCGCAGAGAGTGGTATTTTCATCTAAAGTAACGACTTCCTTGCGCATGATCTGGCTGACCTTGATCCTGCTCAAATCCGCGAATTTCTTTTTTACCGCTTTGGGATTTTCTTCATAGACGAACGCGCCCACCTGGCATATGTAGCTGGGTAAGATATAAGCCAGTATATCTTTTTCGGTGAACATGCCCACCACTCTTGATTTGTCGTCGATTACAGGCAGGCCGCTTATCTGAAGCCGCTGCAGAAGATTCAGCGCTTCCTTGGCGTTAGTTTCAGGAGAGATACCCCGGACTTCACGGGTCATTACCTCTTTAACCTTCATAGAGCGCTCCTGTTTAGCCCAAAAAACCCGCGGGCTAGAAAATCTCTTTAAGGCGAGGTTTCAATTTCTTGAATATAAACGCGGCGGCGGATATTTTAACCAGGTCTCCCGGCACAAAAGGAA
>JAQULD010000027.1 GCA_028719045.1 Candidatus Omnitrophota bacterium
ATATGCTGCCTAAAGGCGTGATCTTTACTACTTCCACAAAACAGATAATACCGGATAAGACCATAAAATTAATGAAGAAATACCATCATTTGATAGAAGGTATCGCTATAACCGTAGCCAATCTGGATAATGAGCGCAATGAGCTTATCGAGCCGGGATGCCCTACGGCTGGGGAAAGGCTGGAACATATGCGCAGGCTCAAAGATATAGGTTGTTTTACCGCAGGTAGAATGGACCCGCTGTTCCCTCTTATAGACGACACGGAAGATAACCTGCAATCTACCATAAAAGAAATAGCCGCAGCCGGCGCCGGACACATAACCGGGACGTATCTGTTTACCTTCGGCAGGCAGCTTAAGGAGTTGAGAAAAATACCGCGTTTAAAAGATTCCCTGAAATTGATCAAGGAAAAAACTTATCCGATAGGCGGCGCCGCGTTTTCCGTATCGCTTGAACAGAAAAAGAAGACTTACGGAAAAATGAATCAGATCTGCAGGTCTTACGGGATAAAATTCAATACTTGCGGGTGCAAAGATATAGTCCTTAGGGATACGGGATATTCATTGATTTGCAGGAATATCGATTACTATAATAAAGAGGGTATTTAAGCCATGCTTCATTACGCTTTTTCCGGTTTTCTTGTTTTTCTTACCTCTTCGGTATTAGGGTTTATTGTTTTTATCAAGAATCCTAAACGGCTGGTGAATTTGCTTTTCGTCCTTTTTTCCCTTTCGGTCGCCGCTTACGGCTTCGGGTTTTACAAACAGGCCTTGAGCCTTAGCCCCGCGCAGGAATTACACGCGGTCAGGATCCTTTTGGCCGGGACCATTTTTATCCCCGTGTTTTTTTTACATTTGGTCTCGGCCCTTTTGTCCAGGAAAATATCGAAAAAGCTGTTGGCGTGCTTCTATTTATCCGCCGGCCTATGGGAGATCATCAATTATTCTACTGATTGGCTGGCGGGGAATCCTGTCCCAAAATTAGGTTTTCATTATCTTTTCCAAGGCGGTATTTTATATCCGGTTTTGATGGCCTATTTCCTGACTTTTGCCTGGGTAGGTTTAAGGCAGCTGTTTTTTGGCTACAATTCCGCTTCGGGTTTACGCAGGAACCAGTTGAAATATATTTTCTTTTCCACACTAGTGGGTTTTGGGGGGGGATCTTTCGGTTTCGCGTTAGGGTATAACATCGATTTTTATCCCTTAAACCCTTTTGGGGCTTACGGTGTTGCTTTGTACACCATCATATTCGCTTATGCCGTCCTTAAATACCGCCTGATGGACATAAATCTCGCGGTTACGCGCGCGGGGATATTCGGGGTCATTTACGCGGTTATTCTGGGAATACCGTATTGGATAGGGTTAAAGATCTTAGGGCAAGGGCCATGGGTTTTTCCTGTAACACTGATGGCCGCGTTCGCCACAATCGGACCGTTTATTTACCAGTTCACCAGGAAACGGGCGGAAGAGATCATCCTGCGCCAGCAGCATGCCTACCAGAAAACGCTCAAAGAACTCTCCGAGAAAATGACTCAGATCCGGGACCTGGACAAGCTTCTTAAGCTTATCGTTTTGAAGGTCGCAGACACCGTTAAGGTTGATTTCGCGGCGATTTATATGAAAGACGAAAGCAGCAACATGCTTAAGCTGAAAGACTACTATCCGAAAAGAGCGAGGTCGCGTTTTAAGGACAAGCTTTCTTATGACGGGGAACTTACTAAAAAATTTTATGTCCATAAAAAACCTTTGACCGCGGAGGAATTACAATTAAAGAATTATGAGGCGGACAACATTAACTCGAGCGACCTTTTTATCCCCTGTTTTTTCGAAAACGAACTCCTGGGTTTTATGCTCTTAGGCCCGAAGCCGAATAAACAGATGTATACCCTGGATGATATCGTTGTATTCGAGACACTTTCTTACGCTTTTAGCCTGGCGGTGGAAAACTGCAGGTTCTGGCAGGAGGTTGAAGACAGGCAGAGAAAAGCCAGGCTGCAGGAAATGGACGCTTATTCATATTCTCTGGCCCATGAGATCGATAATCCCGTACAGGTCATATTGGGGGAGTCCGAGCTCCTCAAGAAAGAATTCCTGAAGGACCTGGATGATGAGAAAAAGCGTAAAGAAGCCGCGGAGTCGTTTGATTTTATAATCGAAGCCGCGGAAAGGATCGCCGGCATGGTCAAGGCGATCAGGGATTTTGGCCAGAAGACCACGGGAAAGCTCGTGCCGGTGAAAGTCCAGGACATAATAGAAGGTTTTAGCAAATTATACCTGCCGAAGCTTAAAGAGAACGGGATAGCTTTGGAAAAAAACGTGGATAAGGCTGTTCTTTCTGTTTATCTTAAATGTGAAAAACCCCAGTTGCTGCAGGTATTGGTGATCTTTGCCAATAACGCCATACACGCGATGAAGTACGCGGCGGAAAAAAAGGTTACCCTGGGAGCTCGTTTAAGCAAGGATTCGGTGCTTATTTCTTTTTTCGATACCGGATGCGGAATTGATAAGGAGCTTATCCCGATAATCTTTACCCCTTTTACCACAACGAAAGCCTCTTCCGAAGGGACGGGGATGGGTTTATACAATGCGAAGAAAATCATCGAGGCGCATAAGGGGGAGATCTGGGTTGAATCGGAAGGAAAGAACAAGGGCGCAGCTTTTTTTATTAAATTGCCGCTGGCCCCGGATTTGATTGATAGAGCACCCGCAGGCGAAGAAGGGAAACGTATTTTCTGATTTTATCGACAAGGAGGCATAGATGCGAGAGGCGCGCCCGTTAAAGCTTTTGGTGGTGGATGATGAAAAAGGGATTGTGGATTTTACCCAGAAAATATATTCAAGGAGGGGGTTTATCACTTTTGGAGCTACAGACGGAGTGTCCGCGATCGAAATATTCAGAAAAGAGCGGCCGGACATAAGCCTCATAGATATCCATATGCCTTATTCTCCGATAGACGGGGTTGAAACTTTAAGAAAGATAAAAGAGATGAATAATGACGCGCTATGCATCATGGTGACCAGGATCACGGAAAATAAAAGCGTGGAAGAGTCCCGCAAGCTTGGGGCCTCCGCTTATGTTTCCAAGCCTTTAAGAGTTGAGGAGTTGGATAAGGCTATTTCTGAAGTGGCAAAAATAGATTTGTAAGAGAAAGGAAAATCAAGATGGCAAACCCGCTTCCCAATGAAGAAGAAATTTACCGGCAGATAAAAAATGAAAAGATCACGATTGATCCCGGTATTTTGGATTTCCTCTATCATTATATCGGCGATGATATAAGCGCGATAAACCTTCTCTGCCAGTATTACCTGATGGATAACAGCCCTATGCCGGCGCAGGAAACCCGCAGGATCCTGCTTTATACCAAGGATATAGAATTTATCATCAAAAATATCACAAAAGTTTCCCTGGAAAACGCTTCTTTCCCCCGATTCAAGGAAAACGATGCGCTGCATAAGATAGTAAGGGACCTTTTGATGTACCATTTCGGCAACGATATTTACGTGATCAACTTGATCGTCCAGGACGCGATAGACCCCCTAAAGGGCCAGTCGTTTGAGATCCAGCCCGCCGCGATCCGGAAAATACTTGATCATACCTTCGCGATAAAGAAATTTATGGAGAAATTAAGGCTGGCAACCACTCCTTGACCCCGCTTTTCCCACCCTTTATCCCCCTTATTTTAAAATAATTTTTGTTAGATTTCGCTTCCCCGGCCGTCTATTGATGTAGAAAGGAGGGAGGGGGGGATGGGCGTAATATTAGATTTGACAGGAAAGGGCTGGTAAGCTATAATATAAAATCTAAATTTATCGAATAATCACGGAGGTAATCATGGTTCCAGAGAAGAAAGTACCTGCAAAAGAAGAGGTTTCGGCCGCACACGAGAAAAAGGAAGTTCACGATGTTTCTGACCGGCATAAGGCGCTGGAGTTGGCGCTTGCGCAGATAGAAAAGCAGTTCGGCAAGGGTTCAATCATGAAATTGGGCGCTAAAGTCAAGGGTGATGTGGAATTCATATCCACCGGAGCCCTTACTTTGGATTTCGCTCTAGGGATCGGCGGACTGCCGCGCGGCAGGGTCGTGGAAATATTCGGCCCGGAAGCTTCGGGAAAGACCACCTTAAGTTTAACCGCGATACGTGAGATCCAGAAGAAAAAAGGCGTGGCCGCTTTTATAGACGCGGAACATGCTTTTGATTCTACATACGCCCAGATAATAGGGGTAAATCTTGATGATTTGTTGATCTCCCAGCCGGATACAGGGGAACAGGCGTTGGAGATTGCCGAGACTCTGGTGCGCTCAAACGCGGTGGACCTGGTGGTAATCGACTCGGTCGCGGCGTTAACCCCCCGGGCGGAAATAGAAGGGGAAATGGGGGATTCGCACCTTGGTTTGCAGGCCAGGCTTATGTCGCAGGCTTTACGCAAACTTACCGGAGCCATAAGCAAATCCCGCACCTGTGTTATTTTCATCAACCAGATCAGGGAGAAAATCGGCGTGATGTTCGGTTCTCCTGAGACCACACCGGGAGGAAGGGCGCTTAAATTTTACTCTTCTGTCAGGCTCGATATCCGGAAAATCGCCACTTTAAAATCCGGCGACAGCGTTATCGGCAGCCACGTAAGGGTAAGGGTGGTAAAAAACAAGATCGCCCCTCCTTTTCGCGAGGCGGAATTCGACATTTTGCACAATGAAGGCATAGTTAAAATGGGGTCAATAGTGGATGCCGGGGTAAATACCGAAGTCATCCAGAAATCCGGGACCTGGCTTTCTTTTAAAGATGAAAAGATCGGGCAGGGAAGGGAATCGGCTATCAAAGCCCTGAAAGAAAAACCAAAACTTGCCGAAGATATTGAGAAAGAAGTGAGGAAAAAGCTCACCATAGGTTAGTAAATTCCGGAGATTGCTATTATGAAAACGGGAAAAATATTTTTTGGGATCGCTTTTTTGTTGATAGGGCTGGCGATCGGGCTTTTCGCGGCGGTAAAATTATACGCGGCGAATCCCGTGCAGCCTCAGAGTAAAAGTGTTCAGGCTGCGCCCGCGTCGGCCGGCGTTTCTTCTTTTGAAGGGTTCAAGATGGAAGACGCGGTAATCAATGTTGCCGCGACTGCCGGCAAGGCGGTCGTATCCATAAGCACGGAACATACGAGCAAGATACCGCAATCGAAAAGTTACTATTTCAATTCTCCTTCAGGGCAGGGATCTCCTTTTGGCGAAGAAGAACCTTTCCGCAAGTTCTTTGAAGATTTCTTCGGCGAGATGCCTAACAGGGAATACAGGCAAATGGGGCTTGGCTCAGGAGTGGTCATAGATCCTGACGGTTATATCCTGACCAACCAGCATGTAATAGAGCAGGCGGATAAAATAACCGTGACTTTGCCGGATGGAAGAGAATTTAAGGGGGAAATAAAAGGCCAGGATATGCGTTCAGACCTGGCTATAATCAAAATAAACGCCCGCAATCTGCCCGTGGCAAAACTCGGGGATTCTGATAATTTAAAGATCGGGCAATGGGTTGTGGCTATCGGCAATCCATTCGGATACGCGCTGCAGAATCCGGAGCCCACAGTGACCGCCGGCGTCATCAGCGCCCTTCACCGGTCTCTCGGAAGGGCGGCTTCCCAGGATAAAGATTATAATGACCTTATCCAGACCGATGCCGCGATAAACCCCGGCAATTCCGGCGGGCCTCTGGTTAACCTTAGAGGCGAAATCGTCGGCATCAATGTGGCGATATTCAGCACTTCAGGCGGGTATCAGGGGATAGGTTTTGCTATCCCCATTAACAGCGCTAAAAGGATCATCTCCAAGCTCATCGAAGGCAAAAAGATAGTCTACGGCTGGTTAGGGGTGACCGTCCAGGATTTAACCGAAGACCTGGCCAGGTATTTCGGCCTGCCCAATAAATACGGTGTCCTGGTGGCTAAAATCATGAAAGACAGCCCTGCGGAAAAGGGCGGTATTAAAGACGGCGATGTGATTATCCGGTTTGACAATAAAACCGTTAATAACGTCAGGGAACTTTTAAATATCGTAGGCAAGGCTGAAATCGGGCGCAAGGTAAAAGTTACGGTAATACGCGACAAAAAAGAAGCCGACTTTGAGGTAGCGATAACCGAAAGGCCGAAAGAAATAGAAGAGTCCGGCTTAACTCAAGAAGCCGGCATATGGCGGGGTTTGAAGGTTGATGACCTTAGTCCTGTTTACGCCGGGCGTTTTAAGATCGAGGAAAAAGAAGGTGTAGTGGTGCTGGATGTGGATCCGGGAAGCCCGGCGGACGCGGCGGGCATTATGCCGGGTGATGTTATACTGGAAATAAACAAGCAGAAGGTAAAGAACCTCTCTGATTATCAAAAGATCACCGCTGGTTTAAAAGGGAACGTCCTCGTACGGGCCGCCAGGGGTTTCTTTATTGTCAAAGAAGTTGAAGAATAAAGAAGATAAAGAGCCGTTGCAAGAGGCAAAAGAATACGCCTTTTTTTTGCTTAAATACAGGCCGAGGACCGAGAAAGAGATCTGCGCGCGGCTTAAAAGGAAGAATTTTGAAGCCGGCGTGATTAAAACCGTCCTGGATTTCCTGAAAAACAGGAATTTTATAGACGATGAGTCTTTCGCCAGGATCTGGGTGGAATCGCGCATCAAGAAACCCCTGGGTTTAAGAAGGCTTAAAGAAGAGTTAAGGGTAAAAGGAATAAATAAGGAAATAATAGAACGCGCGCTGAATGAAATCAAAAAGGGGTACGACGAAGAAGAAACCATAAATGTATTAATCAGCCAGAAGCTTGAGAAATCGAAAGGGCTGGACCCGGAAAAAGCGAAAAGGCGTATTTATGCGTATCTATTACGCCGGGGATTTTCTCCGGAAGCGGTTATAACTGCAGTAAGCCAACTGCGAATTAAATCCTGATAATATTTAAATGAAGGCAGATATTCTAAGAGAGAAATTCCTGGATTTTTTCAAATCCAAGAAACATAAGATAGTTGAAAGCGATTCCCTGGTCCCCAAGGATGATCCGACCGTGTTGTTCACTCCCGCCGGCATGAATCAGTTTAAAAAACAGTTTTTGGGCATGATCACTGATTTTACGCGCGCCGCTTCTTCCCAGAGATGCCTGCGTACCGGAGACCTGGATAATGTAGGAAAGACCATAGGCCATCACACGTTCTTTGAGATGCTTGGTAATTTTTCTTTCGGGGATTATTTTAAAGAAGACGCGATCATCTGGGCCTGGGAATTCCTGACGAAAGAACTTAAGATCAAAGAGGAGAGGCTTTGGGTTTCGGTATATAAAGACGATGACGAGGCCTATGATATCTGGAAAGATAAAATAAAGGTCCCCGCGAAAAGAATCGTAAAATTGGGCGACAAGGAAAATTTCTGGCCTTCCGAAGCAAAACAAAAAGGCCCGAACGGGCCTTGCGGCCCCTGTTCGGAAATATATTTTGACCAGGGCAAGGACAAAGGCTGCGGAAAAGAGGATTGCGATCCCGGCTGTGACTGCGGCAGGTTCTTGGAAATCTGGAACCTGGTATTCACGCAATTTAACCGTAAAGAAGACGGTACCCTGGAGCCATTGCCCCAAAAAAACATCGATACCGGCATGGGCTTAGAGCGGCTGGCGGCGGTAATGCAGGGTGTCCCCAACAATTTTGAGACGGATCTATTCGCTCCGATCATAAAAGAAATCTCTTGCGGCCTTAAGGCTGAGGCTTTGAGTTCCAGGGAATTCATTTACGCGGTAGCGGACCATATACGGGCTGTAACGTTTACGATATACGACGGAGTCCTGCCTTCCAATGAAGGGAGAGGCTACATCGTCAGGAAATTAATACGTAAAAGCGTGCTGCATCTCAGGAGTTTAGGGATAAATAAGCCTTTTCTGCATAAATTGGTGCCGGTATTGTCGGAAGCAATGAAAGCGCCTTATCCCGACCTGGATAAGCGCAGGGAAAACATTTCCGAGATAATCCTGGCGGAAGAGAAGAATTTTATCTCCACTTTGAATTCAAGCGACACCCTGCTTGAAGAGAAATTTACGGCTTTTAAAGATAAACAGGATGAAGAGAAGGCCGGGGTTGTCGCCTTTCAGCTTTACGATACTTACGGTATCCCCTTTGAACTGACTAAATCCTGGCTGGATAAGCAGGGTATTAAGGTTTCTCCGGAAGCTTTTGACAAGGAATTGGAAAGGCAAAAGTCGCGTTCCAAGTCTCTGAGCTCTATGCAGGGCGACGTATTCAGCGTCAAGGAATTGGACCTCAAAGTCAAGAATACCGAATTCCTGGGTTATGAAGGTTACAGCTCCGGAGCCCGGGTCCTTAAGATAGTCAAAGATTCCAAAGAGGCAAATGAGGCGGGGGCGGGCGAAGAAGTGAAAATAATCCTGGATAAAACCCCTTTTTACGCCGAATCCGGAGGCCAGATCGGCGATACGGGGGAATTGGTCGCGGGAAAGAATATCTTTGAGGTAAAAGATACAAAAAAGAGCGGGAAAGTAATAATTCATATCGGCAGGGTAAAGGAAGGCGTTTTTAAAAATAGCGATACCGTAGAGGCAAAGGTCGATATTGAAAGAAGGCTTGCCGTCGCCAGGAACCATACCGCTACCCATCTTTTGCAGGCGGCCTTACGCAAGGTGCTGGGAGAGCACGTGCAGCAGCAGGGGTCACTTGTGGCACAAGACAGATTGCGTTTTGATTTCACGCATTTTAAGAATATAGACAGGCAGGAACTGGACAGGATAGAAGAGGTGGTCAACGGATATATATTGAATAATATTGTATTAAATACCAAAGAGCTGTCTTTGACGGAAGCAAAAAAACACGGGGCTTTGGCGTTTTTCGGGGAAAAATACGAAGAAAAAGTGCGCATGGTGTCTGTCGGCGGTATTTCAAAAGAGCTTTGCGGGGGTACGCACCTGGAACAGACCGGACAGATCGGCTTGTTTAAAATCATCCAGGAGAGTTCTATAGCCAGCGGCGTAAGAAGGATAGAGGCCGCAACCGGCACAGCCGCATATAAAATAATAAAAAAGCAGGAAGACATACTGGGAGAGGTGTCCTCGCTTTTAAGTTCTCCTGAAGAAAGAGTTTGCCAGGAGCTGGCAAAAAGAATAGGCTATATCAAGGAACTGGAAAAAAAGTTAAGCGCTTTGGAGTTCGATAGCGTAAAGTCTTCCGTAGACGCTTTGGTGCAAGATTCCGAGACTATAAATGATGTCAGGCTTATCACAAAAGTTTTGGATAATTTAGATATGGATCTTTTAAGGAAAACCGTGGATTTGATTAAAGAAAAAACAGGCAATTGTGTTATTGCTTTGGGTTCGTCCAGGGACCAAAAGGCTTTTTTAGTCGTCGGGACCGGGAAAGATGGCCCGGACGCTTCCAAATTGATCAAAGAAATAGCCCCTGAAATCGGGGGAAGCGGCGGAGGGAGGAAAGACTTCGCCCAGGCAGGCGGCACGAAGCCGGAAAATCTTCAGAAAGCGCTTGATAAATTTAAAGAAATCGCGAAGAGGCAATTACAATGAAGATCATAAAGCCGAACAGCCCGAAACTGGATAAGATCTATAACCGCGGACTTGTCAAATCACGTAAGGTCGAAGAGCGCGTAAAGCAGATCATCGAAGACGTCCGCCTGTTCGGTGATGAGGCGGTAATAAAATATACCAGGAAATTTGACGGCGTGAAAATGCCCGTAAAGCAGCTGAGGGTTTCTGAAAATGAAATAAGCGGGGCATACCAGAGCATCACCCAGAATTTCGTCTCAAATTTGAAGCTTATTATTGAAAACGTGAACAGGTTTTACCGTAAGACCCTGAAAAAATCCTGGAGGATCAAAGATTCCGACGGGCTTGTGCTCGGGGAAAACTATCAGCCGATCGAAAGAGTGGGCGTATATATACCCGCCGGCACAGCGCCTTTGGTTTCTACCGTTTATATGACGGTGCTTCCCGCCAAGATCGCGGGGGTGAAAAAGATAGTTTTGATCAGCCCGCCCGATAAGACCGGGCATATCAATCCGCATATACTGGTTGTCGCAAACCTGCTTAAGGTGGATGAAATTTACCGGGTGGGAGGGGCGCAGGGGATTGCCGCTCTTGCTTATGGTACAAAGACGATTCCGAAAGTGGACAAGATCGTGGGCCCCGGGAATATGTATGTGAGCGAGGCAAAGCGGCAGGTGTTCGGGTATGTGGATATCGATATGATCGCCGGCCCGACTGAACTGGTAATTATCGCCAACCGCCACAGCGACCCTAAATTTATCATCGCGGATTTAAAAGCGCAGGCGGAACACGCCGGAGGCTTGGCGCTTTTGATCACTGATTCTAAAAAATTAGCCAGAGAGGTCAAGGCGGGGATTTCCATTAAGAACGGCCTGATCGTTTTAACCAATAACCTGCATCAGGCGGCCGAGATTTCCAACAGGATCGCGCCGGAACATCTTGAGATCATGGTGAAAAACCCGCGCAGGCTGCTTAAGGAAATAAAAAATGCCGGGGCGATATTCCTGGGGCCTTACAGCCCGACTGCCGTAGGCGATTATGTCGCCGGGCCAAGCCATGTTTTGCCTACAAGCGGCACGGCAAGATTTTTTTCCGGGATTTCGGTGTGTGATTTCATAAAAAGCAGCCATATCATCAGCTATTCCAAAAAAGCGTTGGAAAAGATCAGGGAGCCTTTGGAAAAAGTCGCCGGTATCGAGGGATTAAAAGAGCATCTGGATTCCGTGAAAGCGAGGTTCGAATAGGATGAAAAAAAGGACCGCCATTGAAAAAAGGAAAACCACCGAAACAGATATAACCGTTAAGTTGAATATAGACGGCAGCGGAAAAGCGAAAATAAAAACCCCTATAGGCCTCTTGAACCATATGCTGGAATTATTCGCTTTTCATGGTTTATTTGACCTGGAAATAAACGCCACCGGGGATTTTAAGAAGGTGGATATTCATCATACTAATGAAGATGTCGGCATTGTGCTGGGCAAGGCGTTTAAGAAAGCTCTCGGGGATATGAAGGGCATTAAAAGATTTGGTTCCGCTTCTGCGCCGATGGAAGATGCCGTGGCTAATGTTGCGGTGGACATAAGCGGCAGGGGATATTTCAAGGAAGCGGCCATCCCGGGAAACCCGTTGTCTGCGGCTGGCCAGGAAAAAGAATATGATGGCTCTTATGCCAACCATTTTTTTGAATCTTTCGCGAAAAATATGGGAATAAATTTAAGTATTAAATTATCAAGCTCTAACCTTGATTTGCATACTAATTTGGAGCCTATTTTTAAAGCCTTAGGCATAGCATTGGACCAGGCCACCCAAATAGACCCGCGCAGGAAAGGCGTGCCTTCCACAAAAGGTGTGATTGATTAAATGATCGCGATAATCGATTACGGGATGGGCAATATTCACAGCGTGGCGAAGGCGTTGGAAGCCGTGGGCGCGGAAGTCCTGGTTACCAACAAGGCGCAAGAGATAAAGAACGCGGATAAACTGGTCCTGCCGGGAGTAGGCGCTTTTGGCGACGCGATGCAGGAACTGGAAAAGCAAAAACTTGTTAAGGTAATAAAAGAAGAGATAAAGCGTAAAAAGATATTCTTGGGGATCTGCCTCGGGATGCACCTTTTGTTTGAAAGAAGCGAAGAATCGCCTAAAATAAAAGGCCTTGGCCTGTTAAAGGGCGGGGTGGTAAGATTTCCCGTTAAAAAAGAACTGAAAGTCCCTCATATGGGCTGGAACCAGGTCAGCCCCGTAAATGAATGCCCATTGTTAAAAGGGGTGGAGAATGGGGCTTTTGTGTATTTTTGCCACTCTTATTATCCGGTACCGCAGGATAAAGATGTTTCAGCCGCGGTCACGGATTACGGGCTAAATTTCAGTTCCGTTGTCTGGAAGGGAAATATCTTTGGCGCGCAGTTTCATCCCGAGAAAAGCCAGTCAGTCGGGCTGAAAATTATAAAGAACTTTGTTGAAATGTAATCAGAGGTTAATAATATGCTAATTATCCCGGCAATAGACATAAAAGGCGGTTTGGTCGTAAGACTGAAACAGGGGAGATTCGACAAGGGCCAGACCATATATCCCGAAGAGCCGGCAGAGATCGCCGGAAAATGGGCGGGCCAGGGAGCAAAACTTATTCATGTGGTTGACCTGGACGGGGCCGCTTTAGGCAGGCCGAAGAATTTAGACAAAGTAAAGGATATCCTGGCCGCGGTCAAAATTCCGGTGGAATTCGGGGGCGGGGTAAGGCATATCGATACTATCAAAGAGCTGATCGGACTTGGGATAAGCCGCGTAGTCCTGGGCACAAAAGCCGTTGAAGACAGGAATTTTCTTGAAGAGGCTTACGCGAAATTCAAAGGCAAGGTCATAGTCAGCATAGACGCCAAGGCCGGGCATATATTGACCAAAGGATGGCAGTCAAGCTTTGAAAATGCCGAGGTCCTGGATTTCGCGCGCAGCCTTAAAGAAACCGGCTTCGAAGAGATCATTTATACCGACGTGACAAAGGACGGCACGCTTAAAGGCCCGAATACCGAAGCGGTGGAGCATCTTTTGGATAAAACCGGGATAAAGATCATCGCCTCCGGAGGCGTATCGTCTTTAAGCGATTTAGGGAGGCTTAAGTCTTTGGAGAAAAAAGGCCTGTCCGGGGTTATTATCGGCAAGGCTTTGTATGAAGCGAAGTTTACATTAAAAGACGCATTGAGATTTTCGTAAACAAAAGCAGGACAGCGCCGAGACTTTTCGCCGGCGCTTATGTGGAACATTGCGCCGGCGTTGTTTTGGCAAACAAAGGAGGAGCAGTAGAAATGGTTAAGAAGCTGGTAGTTATCTCTGTTTTTTCTGTTTCCTTGGTTTCGCTTGCGGGCTGTGCGACAAGCCGCAACAATCAGCAGCAAGCGCTGGAAGCACAGGGGCTTAGGACTCAGGTACAGGCCCTGGAAAGTCAGCTTCAGGAAAAAGACCAGGAAATCGCCAGGTTAAAAGAAGCACCTGGCAGAACACAAGAGAGCGAGCCTTCCGTAAAAGAGGCTCAGGAAGTAAAACAAGCGCAACCTGTCCCGAAGTATCCGACAATGAAATTGATCCAGACGGCATTGAAGAACGCCGGTTATGAGGTCGGGACTGTAGACGGGCACAAAGGGAAGAAAACCATAGATGCGATAAGGGCTTTTCAAAAAGCTAATGGTTTAAGGCCCGACGGAAAAGTAGGCAAGAAAACCTGGGAATTATTGAAACCATATTTGCAAAAACAGGTGAAATAGCGTAAAGCTTCCGCCGCGGGCGGGTCCGCCTTCGGCGGGAGTTTTACATTTAACGCCGATTTTATACTTTGTTGTAAACCTTATGTTGACTAAACGCATAATACCTTGTCTTGATATAAAAGAAGGCCGCGTGGTAAAGGGCGTAAAATTCTTGGGTTTAAGAGATGCCGGCGACCCTGTTGAGGTGGCTAAAGTTTATGACCGGCAGGAAGCGGATGAACTTGTTTTCCTGGATATTACCGCCAGTTTCGAGAAAAGAAAGACGCTCCTGGAGATTGTTGAAAGGATAGCGAAAAACATATTCATGCCTTTTACGGTGGGAGGCGGGGTATCGGATGTTTCAGATATCAGGAATCTTTTGAACGCCGGAGCCGAAAAAGTTTCCATAAATACCGCGGCCGTAAAGTGCCCGGATTTAATAGAGCAGGCGGCGCGGAAATTCGGCAGCCAGTGTATCGTTGTCGCGATTGACGCTAAATCTTCCCGCGGCCAGGATGTGAAAGGGCCTTCGGATAACAAGTGGGAAGTCTATATTAACGGAGGAAGGACGCCGGCTGAGCTTGACGCCGTTCTCTGGGCAAAACAGGCGGCAGAACTCGGCGCCGGGGAAATACTGCTTACCAGCATGGATTATGACGGCACAAAAGACGGCTATGACCTGGACCTGACCAGGAGCATTTCAGAGGCGGTGAATATACCCGTGATCGCTTCGGGCGGCGCCGGTAAATTGGAAGATTTTTATGATGTCATCTCCAAGTCCGGGGCGGACGCCTGTTTAGTCGCTTCACTTTTTCATTATCAGGAGTATTCGGTAAAACAGGTCAAGGAATATTTAAAACAAAAAGGAGTCCCCGTACGATTATGAAGAAAAACACAGGTTTCAATCTTAAAGAACTGAAATTAGACGATAAAGGCCTTATCCCGGCAATAATACAGGATTACAAAACAGGCGAAGTCTTGATGCTCGCCTACATGAATAAAGAATCCATAAAACGGACTTTAAAATTAGGCAAGACCTGTTTTTGGTCGCGTTCCAGGCAGGAATACTGGGTAAAGGGGGAAACTTCAGGCCATTACCAGTTTGTGAAATCCCTTTTTTACGACTGCGATATGGACGCGCTGCTTATCAAGGTGCGCCAGGTGGGCGCTGCCTGCCATACGGGCAACCGTTCATGTTTTTATAGAAAAATTGAAAAAGCTTAAAGTTTAACTCTATGTATACCCCTGATCTAAAAGAATTCTTAAAACTCTCCAAAGAGGCAAATATTATCCCTGTTTACAGGGAGATAAGCGCTGATTTGGATACTCCGGTTTCGGCGTTCCTCAAATTGAAACCGTCGGATTACGCTTTTTTGCTGGAATCGGTGGAAGGCCAGGAGAAAATAGCGCGGTATTCATTCCTGGGCAGCGAGCCTTGCCTTATTTTCAAAAGCAAAGGGAAAGAAATCCAGATAATCCGCGCGAATACCCGAAAGGCCGAAAGGTTTTTTACCGGGACGGATCCTTTGTCTGAGATCAAGAAGATCATGAAGGATTTCAAAGCGGCGCGTATCAGGGGGCTGCCGCGTTTTTACGGCGGATTTGTGGGCTATATCGGTTATGATATGGTAAGGTTTTTCGAAGAAATTCCCGATAAAAATGCCGACGGTTTGAAATTGCCCGATTGCGTCCTGTTACTGACAGACACGATACTGGTCTTTGACCATGTCAACCATTCCATTAAGATCATCTGTAATGCCATGCTGCCGCAAAGATCCTGTAGCGCCGCTGAAAAAATAAAGATATACGATAATGCGGTAAAAAAGATCGAGTCTATACACAGGGATTTCAAAAAAGCGGCCATAGCAGGAGAAAAAAAAGGAAAGAAACCCGCGGGAATAAAAATAGAATCTAATTTCAAGAAATCGGAATTTTGTGGTATAGTTAATAAAGCCAAGGAATACATAAGGAAAGGCGATATTATCCAGGTCGTCCTTTCACAGAGATTCAAGGCGAAGATAAATAAGGCCCCTTTTGATATCTACAGGGACTTAAGGAGCCTCAATCCTTCGCCGTATATGTTCTTTCTAAAATTAAAAGATGCTACCTTTATAGGTTCTTCCCCTGAGATGCTGGTGCGCTGCGAGGAAGGCGTTGTGGAAACAAGGCCGATAGCGGGCACGAGAAAACGCGGACAGACGGAAAATCAGGACCTGGCCCTGGAAAAAGAACTCCTGAACGACGCGAAAGAAAAAGCTGAACACATTATGCTTGTTGACCTGGGAAGAAATGACGTGGGCCGGG